>JAISQH010000381.1 GCA_031274385.1 Planctomycetaceae bacterium
ACGTAACGTAGGTGATTCTGTTCTAAGTACTTTGTCCGTATTTTGCCCGAAGTTCCGCCTTCCATTTCGTAGCAACATCCGGCGAAAGATCCGGTACAATTCCGTAAATAAACTGATGGACTTCCTTTGGTGTTGTTTCCCGTAAAATATTTCTAAATAAACGAATGGCAGCAAAATCATCCATCCCTTTGTCTTTGTCAATAAGCCAATCCGCAATGAATTCCAGTACAAATGAATTATGAACACCGGGAATTGACTCAATCACACGAACATCTGTAATGGGATAACCACGCCGTTCACATTCCTCAATAAACGGCTGTAACTGCGCTTCTATTTGTTCCGTAATCTCTAATTTTCGAGTAACCATTGTAAAATTCCTTTCGTTCGGTCACCAAGTAATTCAAGTATTCGTTGAATAATGATTGGTTGTATCGTTCCTGTGAGATGATAACGACTCCGTTCACTCCATTTTTGAATCAGATAAGAGTTAATATTTTCAAAATCAGGATCACTCAATACCATTGTATCAAATTTCTTTTTCAAACCGCTGTACACCAAAAGCATTTGCAAGTTGTGAATTTTAACAGAACGACGTAACTCACCAATACCTATCGTGATACTTGCCGATTGACCGGATTCTTCGAATAAATTCGGAATATCGAATAGCTCACATATTCGTACTTTAAGTATCAGTTCAACAGCATAGCCGGCAAAATAAAATGCACCATCAAATTTATTGTTTTCGTACAAAATACGTGCTTCATCAAGCCGATCCCAAGCCAGTGATTCTATTTCTTGCGGAGTTCGCATATTCATAACTCCATCTCTTTTGGTTCTTCTTTTTTTGCCGTTGTCAAAGACAAGCAACGAAGTGAAATTAAACGTACTTAATTTTCGGATTACGTTTTGGTTTATCGCCGTTTTCTTCGATGGCGGTGGTGTCGCCGGTTTCATCGTCATCAATGGACACTTCGCCGGATTCCCAACGCAACATCTTTGCCGCCAAAGCATCCGGTAAATTTGATTTCGTAATCGCATCCTCTTTTGTAATGGTTTTTTCTTTCCACAAATTAAACAGGTGATCATCCAGAAGTTGCATTCCGAGTTTGTGACCAGTCTGAATAGACGACGTGATACGGAAAGTTTTGTTTTCCCGAATCAGGTTGGCGATGGCACTTGTTACAACAAGCATCTCGTAAGCCGCAACCCGTCCGCCCTGAATTCGCGGCAATAATTGTTGCGCTAAAATGCCGATGATGGAGGTTGAAAGTTGCGTTCGGATCTGATCCTGCTGGTTTGTCGGGAAAACGTCGATAATACGGTTGATTGTTCCTGCCGCACTGGACGTGTGAAGTGTTCCGAACACGATGTGACCTGTTTCTGCTGCAGTAATTGCCGCTTCAATCGTTTCAAGGTCTCGCAATTCGCCGACAAGAATCACGTCCGGGTCTTGACGCAACGCCCGGCGAATCGCTTCGGCAAATGTCGGAACATCAACGCCGACTTCACGCTGATTGACTGTCGATTTTTTGTGATAATGATAAAATTCAATAGGGTCTTCAATCGTAATGATATGATGATCAACATTTTCGTTCAGATAATCAATACAAGCCGCCAATGTGGTCGATTTCCCGGAACCGGTTGGTCCCGTAACAAGAACTAAACCGCGCGGACGCATAATAAGGTCTTTCATCACCGGCGGCGTGTGCAGATCGTCCATGCTCATCAATTTGTTCGGAATCTGCCGCAAAACCATTCCGGTATTGCCGCGCTGCTTGAATACCGAAACACGAAACCGCGCTTTATCACCAAACGCAAAACCGAAGTCGGTACTTCCTGCTTGCTGGAGTTCCTGTTGGCAACGTTCCGGCGTGATACTTTTCATCAGTGAAACAGTGTCATCCGGTTCGAGAATTTTTGTTTCGAGTTTGATAAGACGACCATGCAAACGCAGCACCGGCGGTTGCCCAACCGCAATATGAAGGTCGCTCGCCCCGCGAACAAAAACCGTTTCCAAAAGTTTGTCAACTAATATCGTACTCATTGTATTGTTTTCAGTTGTTAGTTTTTAGTTGTTAGTTACTTCGGTACAATAATTTGTAGTCCGTCAATTCGTACAAAATATTTGTAATTGAACGTTGCAAACGGCACATCATTTTCGATTGCTGTTGCGGCAATCATCATGTCATCCAGTTCAATCAACATGCTTTTTCGTTTCAGTTGAAACGCAATCTCTCTTGTTTTCATTACGGTTTCCTGCGTAAGCGGAATAATCTTAACCGTACTTAACAAATCATTCCAAAACTCCAACGAGTCATCTTTGGCTCCTGTCATAATTTCAGCAAATACGATCAGCGAAATACATAACTCGCCATAGTCTCGTTTAATCTGTTCAAAAAACGTATCACCTTATTTCCTGTCACGATAATATCGAATAAGGACACATGAATCTACAAAGACGGATCTCTTCGGCATAGTCCCATTGCTCTCCATATTTCTAAACTTTCTTGAATTGATTCTTCAGGAATCTTGGCAAGGGCTTGATCCGCACGTCGCATTGCCTCTTCACGTTGTTTTTTTTGTTGTTCGATTTCTTCCGGAGTCATGTTATCCCATTCGGCTTCACGTTTTTTTCGGTTTTCAGCAAACTCCGCAAATTCTTCCGGCGTAAAAATCGGGTCACCGTTAACCCGATAACAACAATATCCGTCTCGCTCCCAGAGAAGCGTGAAATCTTCTTTGATAAACGGAACAGATTTTTCGTTGTTCTCCTCTAACTCCTTTACCAAACGGATACGTTCCTGCGAAGGAAGCTGTAACGCATTGTCGCGGATTTGATCGTAATTAAGTTTAACAGTAACAGACATGATTCGGTACGATGGATATTTACGGTACAAATAATTCCGGCAATTCCGGTGTAATTAATTTCAAACGGTCAATGCGTTCAAAATGACTTTGGTTTATCGTTGCCAGTGGAAAATCATTTTCGATTGCTGTTGCGGCAATCATCATGTCAGCCAATTCAATCAACATACTTTTTCGTTTCAGTTGAAGAGCAATTTCACGGGTCTTTACAATCGTGTTCTCAGTGAACGGAAAAACCCGTATATTTTTGAAGATAATGTTCCAGTATTCGATGTCATTATCTTTGATATAGGAAAAAATTTCCGCTTTAGCAATCGCCGACATGTATAATTTGTCATAAGCACTACGGATTTGTGTATAAAACGAATTGATTTTATTTTGATCACGAAAATGCCGAATCAAAACGGATGAATCTAAAAAAATGGCTGACATGGTCTTAATATTTTCCTCATTTCTTGGATTTCCGCCCACTCTTCATCCGAACACGTTGGCAGTGCTAAAGCAGCACGTATTGCTTCTTCTTTTTCCTGTTCGATTTCCTCTCTGGGAATTTTGGCGATTTCGGCTTCGAGCCTTTTTCGATTTTCCTCAAACTCAGAAATTTCTTCCGGTGTAAAAATCGGATCACCGTTGACCCGATAACACACCATTCCGTTTTCACGCCATAACTCGGTAAAACCCGAATCGTTCGGCTCCGGCGTTTTTGTTTCTTGACTTTGTTCGTGTTGATTCAACTCCTTTACCAAACGAATACGTTCCTGCGAAGGAAGTTGTAACGCATTGTCACGGATTTGATCGTAATTAAGTTTAATGGTGGCAGACATAGATCAATACAATAATTAGTGTTCACTGACATTATTTTTTACTTTTTTTGACGAACACATTTTGGATCTGTAAACTGTTGCTCCTGTTTCTTTTTTTCTTGTGTTTGCCATTTTTTCATAAAACGCTGGCAATGCCTTTCGATAATTCGTTCTGTCATTGCTTTACAAGAACGTTCGAGTAAATCCGGTGTTTTTTTCGGCATATTAATCTCCATAGAATAAAAAATTACCATTCTCTCGCAATGGTTGTTGATACAAGCACTTTCGCAGATGCCCGACTATCCGTAACATGTAACTCAATAATGTGCTTTCCTTTTTTGAAAGCCGCTATTGCTTTTTTACGCAACGTCGTTACTGTCAACTCACCACCCACATCATAAATATTATAAATGGTATAGGTACTTTGTTTTATGCGTCTTATACTCATGCTTCTAAACCGTTACAAACGAAAACAAACAATAAATTAAGTAATCGCTTAACTATAACTATTGTTCACCGGAACCGTGAAAAACTCAAGAAAAAAACCATAATTTTCAAAAAACGATCATTTTGTGGTAAAGATGGTCATTCCTCCGCTTCACGGGCAACACGCATTACTTCCTCAATTGTTGTCAAACCACGCAAAACTTTTCGTATTCCATCGGCATAGAGCGTACTCATTCCTTCCGCTCTTGCCGCTTTTCGGATTTCGACGGTGCTTGCCTGCTTGAATGTCATTTCCCGAATTTTGGGCGTCATCATCATTAGTTCGAAAATTGCCATTCGCCCACGAAAACCGGATTTATTACAACTTCCACAGCCTCGCCCTTTCATAAATGTTGCCTTGTTTGCCTGTTCAACGGAGATTCCTGCTTCGCGAAGTTCAAGTTCAGAAGGAACGTAAGGTTTCTTACATTTTGTGCAAATTGTTCGAACAAGACGTTGCGCCATGATACCAATAATCGAACTTGAAACCAAATACGGCGGAACTCCCATATCAACAAGACGTGTAATAGCACCGGGCGCATCGTTCGTATGAAGCGTACTAAAAACTAAGTGTCCAGTCAGTGAAGCCTGGATTCCCATCTGAGCCGTTTCGAGATCACGCATTTCTCCAACGAGAATAATATTGGGTGCCTGACGTAACATCGCGCGAATCACACGGGCGAAATCGAGACCGATGGAATGTTTAATTTCCACCTGATTGATACCGGGAAGATAGTATTCGACCGGGTCTTCTGCTGTGATAATTTTCCGAGTTGGCGTGTTCAGGTCATTCAAAGCGGCGTAGAGTGAGGTTGTTTTACCGGAACCGGTCGGACCGGTAACAAGGATAATTCCGTTTGGGCGGCGAATCAACGAGCCAAACTTTTTGAAATCCGATTCTGCGAAACCGAGTTGCTGTAAACTCACTCGGATATTGTCTTTATCTAAAATCCGCATGACAATGGACTGACCGTGATTGGTCGGAATCACGCTGACACGAAGGTCTAATTCCTTATCCAATATCGAAAGTTTAATTCGACCATCCTGCGTTCGGCGGCGTTCGGCAATATCAAGGCGGGCGAGAATTTTAAATCGTGATAACACCGAACCTTGCAACCGTTTTGGAATGGTGTCCCGCTCGACCAAAATTCCGTCGATCCGGTACCGAACCCGAACCCGATCCTCGAACGGCTCAATATGAATATCCGAAGCGCGAAGTTGAACCGCTTCCTCAATAATCAGGTTGCTTAACCGAACAATAGGAGCGTCGCTGTCTGCAACACTGGAAATATCGTTTGCCAAACTACTGGTTGCGGTAAAATCGATTTCCGTATCGGTCATTTCCTGAATGAGCGAGTCGGCACTTTCGCCAATATTTTGCGTATAATGCCTATTTACCGCCTCTTGAATCAATTCTCTTGATGCCAGAAGCGGTTCGATGGGTCGGTTTAAGATAAATCGGAGTTTGTCAAGAGTTTCAATGTCGTTCGGATCACTCATAATAACCCGAAGTGTTTCGCCATCAACCTGATACGGCAAAATGCCGTTTTCCCGTGCAACCGATTCCGGGACAAGTTCCACAATTGCCGGCGGAATCACCACGCCGGTCAAATCGAGATATTCGCGTCCGTATTCTTCGGCAATCGCTTTGGTTACGTCTTCGCTGCTGGCATAACCAAGCCGAACAATCGCCTCACGAACCCGAATATCAGTCGATTTCGCCATTTCCTGAGCTTCGGCAATTTGAGACGTACTGAGAAGACCCTTTCGTTGAAGGATGCCAAGATAATTGAGTTTCTTTGCCATAAATGGGTGACTAAGTTACCAGTAACTCGTTGTTGGAGTCCTGTTTTTATTGATAAAATAAAAGTTAAAGTGAATGAACAACAGCCATTCCGATTCAAAAAAGTTGTTTCCGATTTACAAACAATTCCTCTTGACACTAGGGAGATTATTCTGCATAATTCGCCCCGTTTTTCAAAAAAGCCGGTTGTCAATCGTCTCAACATGATTCGGAATGCGCCGTAACCGCAATAAAAATGTCCCGTTAAAAAGTGAGTTTCGCTCTCTTACGTTGGATATTGCGCGCCGATGGCTTTGTTTTTCAGGAATTTTTATTCTTCTTGTTGGTTTTTCTTTGGGTTCAGACCGCAGTCGTTCTTCATCAAACACGATGCTCCAAAACCCGATGGAAAAACAATTTAACGCTCCTCAGCGCGAACCGGAAAACCGATTTGCCAAACGCTCGCAGTTCACTGACGAAACGATTCCGTCATCGGTAGCCGCCGCCGAATCGTCAAAAATCCGTCAAGTGTCCGGAGCAACCCCAAGTATTTGGGACAATCCCGATCCCGCAACCGGAAATGAAATGACCTTATCCGATTGGGGAAGCGGTTCATCGCCGACAAATTCTTCGTCAATGATGTCGAACGCTTTGCCTTCTTCGTCCTTACTGTCCCCAACCGCTCCGGCAATGACTTACAACTCACCGGGAATTTTTAATGGTTTTGGTTACAGTGCGGCTCCAAACCAACCGTCAGGCTTTCCGAATACCGGATCATATTCTAACACCGAAACAAGTTCGAATGCAAGCCCTTTGCTCAATAATCCATACGCTTATTTGTATTCGCAGGGAATGTTCCAGCCGAATGTTCCTGATAACAGCCGAAATCCTTACGGAGCGGATGGATTCAATTATTATGATCCCAACTCCGGTTCGTTCTATGTTTCTTCTTATAATCCTTATGGTTATTACAACGAAATGACAGCAGGATACGGCGGTTATTACGGACAAGGAAACTGGGGAATGTATCAACCAAACAATATGTCGGAGCAACAAACAACCGGTAACGAAATGGCGGAACAACAAAATTCGTTGTATCAGGCGTTGCTCCTTCAAGAGATGATGCTGCGTCAACGGGAACAAGAGAGTGTTGCCAAAAATGAAACGGAAACCGGCAAAAGTCAACAATCGGACGCTGAAAAAACACCGGAATCACAATGGGCGATGAAGCAGTTGATGCCGATTCAAATTTCTTCGCCGCTTGGTCATACTTTATTTTCCGGTGCGAAAATGCTCAGTCCTTTCTGTACGCCAACCGGTCCGCATCGCGGTGTCGGGCAACCGCTTCTTAATCGAAGTTGGCTTGATCACCCGTATTACTTTGGCGGTTTTTGCGGTTGGATTTCCGGGTCGCAATTGGTTTCCGGTTTGATTGACCAGAAAAACGGGGGAACCGGCGGGTTGATTTTCGGTTACAATATGAACGAATATTGGGGGTTGGAAAGCCGGCTCTATTTTGCATCCATTGACATTCGGGAAACCGCTGCCGGACGTGAAGCGTTTAATCGTTGGTACGCCGCATTATTCCCGGAAGACCCGGTGCCAACATTGACAACACGGAACAACCGATTATCCGTCTTCGATGTTGCCGTACATTATTATCCGCTCGGAAACGCAAAATGGAGACCGTTTTTCAAATACGGACTCGGATTCAGCCGCGAATCGTTTATTGATACTTACGGTCAAAAACGCAACGAAAACACGGTGACAATGCCGTTTGGTATCGGGTTACGATATTGGTGGAACGAAAATCTTGCCATTCAGATGGATTTAGTTGACAATGTTATTTTTTCGTCCGGTATTACCAAGACACAAAACAATATTGCGTTTTGTGTTGGTTTGACTTATTCGTTCGGAAACAGCAAAAAGAAACGTCCCACCGCATATTGGCCCTACACACCGAGTCTTGGTTCTAAGTGGTGAACCGAAAGGACGTGAAAATCCAGCAAATCTGGCGCAACAATCCGATGGTTGCGAATGTTGTTACGTAAAGCATCAAAAATGTACCGATTACCGAAAAACTCCAGAACATTTTCCATTGCTTGCCGACAATCAGTTTGCCGACAAAATGAACGGAAAGTAACGTAATCATCAAAGCAATAATTCCTGTTATTATTGCCGGTGTGTAAAACTGAACTTGCGGAAGAACGCGCAACGGAAACAAAAACCAACCGAACAATAAATTTTGTACCGGCGTTTCGGCTCCGATCAAGTAAGAACCTTCAACACCGTAAAAAAGCCGTTCGCGTTGCCAACGGTTCGGATCAAGCATTTCACGACCAACTTGATTCATTACCAAAACGACAACCGTAAAAAGCATCCAACCAACAACAAAACGCAATCCGTCACAATACCGCAAATTCCAAGGCGAAAAACAAACAATCACCGCCGGAACAATCAACAACACTGCAACAAAAAATGAAATCGCATCAAGATACGGCATTGGATTTTGAATGAGTTTTGGGTTATCTTCGATGCTTCATCCAATCAACGGCTACTTTTTTAGTAACCGGTTCTTTGGGATGAGTTAGCCAATAGACTTCGTGAATACATATTACCATACTTATCGTTGCAATAATAAAAGCACAAAGTAATCCGGCAACTGCAACAGATTGCCGAAAACGCCAATGTTTCAAAAATTCAAATGGTTTGGCGGGAAGACGAATAATGAATTGATGAGTAGCAATCGGAAGACAAAATAACGCAACCAAACCGATTCCGATTGCAAGCGGTTCGTGTTGAAGTCCGTTGATGAAGTGATTGATTCCAAGTAACTGTCTATTTTATTTTTCAAGTTTGCGCACGAAGGCACGAAGAACACAAAGAGGATATTTTAGTTTTGTCAACAAATTTAACAGATTGAACAGATTCGTTTTTTATAAAAATCGGTTCAATCTGTTCAATCTGCATAATCTGTTGACAATAATGGAACAAGTCTATTTATTTTTCGTTGCGGATAAAGACATAAAAGACGCAAAGAAAATTGATCCGTTTAGAATCAAAACCTTCGTGTTCTTTGCGCTTTTGTACGAAACATTAAAAAACAAAAGAGACAGTTACATTGCATGATTTTGTCCTCCGTATTTTGTCCTCCGTTTTCAATCTCCCCATTCTATCTCACGCCGAAAAAAATACAAGCAAGTTTAAAATGAGTTACGCACAAAGGCACCAAGAGCACAAAGATGGGATTGAAAAATTTTTTCCATTGCTTTGCGTCTTTGCGTGCAATTCTTAAAAATGGCTCTTGATAATTGGGTTGCTGTTTTACTTCAAAAGTTACTTGATCTTTTTCATTTGAAATTGAGTAAACGTTACGAGGAATCGTCGAAAGGGCAACGCCGGGCGATTTGCATTATTTTGGCGATGTGCCAGAATCCCGATGTTCTGATTATGGACGAACCGGCATCAGGACTCGATACATTGGCACGGCGGCATTTTCTTACCGAAATTCTGGACATTGTCTGTAACGAAAATAAAACCGTACTTTTTTCTTCGCACATTTTGGGCGATATTGAGCGGACGGTTGATTCGGGTGGCGATTTTGTCACAAGGTCATCGGATTCTTGAAGGCGAGTTGGATTTGCTCAAGGAAACCGTGCGGCGAATAACGTTGCGCGGCGAAAAAATTGATGAAACATTCTTGGTTTATAGGGCGTCCGTCAATTTGAACAATAATTTGGAAACTGATTTTTTGAGTTCTTCGGTTGAGTTACCGGACTTTATTCTTGATCTTTTTGAAACAGCAGAGGAAACGGAAATCTTTGTATTAGCGGAAAGGTTAGCGTCGTGTTCCTCGCCGAAAGCGCAGCATCTTTTGGAAAAATGGACACACACAGAAAATAAAACATTGAAGTCATGGGTGATGCGTTATCTGAAATTCTGGAAGACAAACCAAACGATTCGGGAACAAAAAAAGGAATTGTTCCGCAAACTGGTCGAAGAAAAATTGACGCCCGATGACTTGTTGCTTCCACAAAATCCCTGGGTCTGGAAAAATGACCAGTACGTTGAAGTCAGTAGCCAGTTGTCAGTAGTCATTGGGTAATAAAAATAAAATCGTTTCCCTAATTTTCAATTGTCAATTGTCAATTATCAATTTCATTAAACATCTTTTGGTGTGATGCCGATAAAAGCGATGATACAGCCATTTTGGCTGGCGTGAACGCATTGACCGGTTTGCCTAGGTTGCCCGGTTTTACGTCAAGTTAGACAAGGAAGTCTCAACATGCTGCGTAGATCATCCATTTTGTCGATCTGCTTCCTCTCGTTCCTAGCCCTCTTTGCGCTTACGGCAGAAGGACAGACACACATCTATCATATTGGGATTCTGCCGACGCTTGAAAACGGTCAACCGAATCCGGCTTATCAACCGGATGGCACGGTGAATGGAAATAATTATTATTTTGATTCGCTTCAATCATTAAAGAAAACTTTTCCGACATATTATTATTTTTTACAAAAAGAAGGTTCCTCAGTCGAATTAAGATTATATTCTGACCAAGTGATACCCAATCCGTCTGAAACCGGTGACTTTTATTCCATTTGGACTGAACTTTCAACAACAAAAAATGTATGGATTACTTCGGTAGGCGGAACGAAAACAATTTCAATTCCCGATAACGAACAGGCAGATGCTGACTTTTTACGTATGAACTCTTCTAATCTGAAAGTCAACCTGAACATGAGTAATGTTCGTATCAAGGCGGGAAGCAGTACGTCATCGAATCGGTACGCAACAAGTGTCTTTGGCGGTAATTTTAGCGCGGAAGGTGTTACCTATTTTGACGGCGGCTCAGTTTTTGTTACTAATTCAGGAAATCTCCATTCTATTGTCAATTTAAATGGTACGGCTTTTGTTGGGAATTCAGCAAGTCCGGCGAGTAATGATGCTATTTTATCTCTCAATAATATCAGTTCGGTCGATTTGAGCAATACGACTTTTACCGATAACAATGCCAAGTGGCAGGTGTACGTTTTTACGGATAGTTCCACGTATTCGTCACCGCCGAATATCAATATTCAACTCGGAGCGACGGAAGAAGGAACGGTGTCGATTCTCGGCAATGCTGACGATAGTGGAGGAGGAATTTTTCTAGGTGGAAATGTTAATTCCGATACCTCTTATACTGTCAATATTAACGGAGATGGTGATTTCTATCAAAACCAAAAAATTGTAACTGATGAACAGGGAAATTATTCATTGATCGTGAATAAACTCGGTTCGGGAACATGGTATGTTGCTGATGGAATTACCAATGAATTCAAAACCCAAGGAACCAATACGACCATGAATATTAATGGCGGGACTCTGGAAATGGGTAAGAATTCGGGATTCGAAGTTTCTGGGAATGAGACAACTTTTCATTTGACGGATAGTACGTTGAATATGGGCAGTGATTCGGTATTCGATGTTCAAGGACGCACATTAGATGTTAGATTTGAAAATAGTACATTAAATATAGGTGAAGGCTCGGAATTTAAATTTGTTTCAATAAATAATTGGCCCACCCCTACTATTTATTTTAATGAAAGTATTGTGAATTTAGAAAAAGACGCGGTGATGAGTCTTCGCGGAGACCAAGCAAGATTTCAATTGGTTTCAAGTCTGGAACAGAGCAACACCTTGAATATGGGAGAAAATTCGAAAATTATTGTGAATTCAGAAAATCTTAGCGACATATCGTTCGCGTTTGCTAATGTCACTATGGGACGAGGTTCACAATTAATTACAACAGTGGACTCCGTTGGCACTCGCACCATTGATTTTTTTGAAACTACAGTAACACTCAAAGGAAACAATTTTGTCCAAAGTCAAATAGTGGGATTTGCTGGTGTGACTTTCAAGATTGATGCAGAAACTTTGAAGTTATCCGAGAACAGTCAACCTGTACTTACCCTTAATGCTGACATACTAGGTGATGCCAGTGCTACGTTTGATATTTATGGTGTTCATAGCAATATCGTTCATCAGGAACTCGCTCGAAACATAGGGACTGGTACTTTTACTATCAATAATATTATTTATAAAGTTTTATTGGATGGACAAACTATTAATACGATACTTGGTGTCCCTTTTAATAACCGGGCAAGTGCCGCGATTTCAGGTAGTGCTGATAGTAAATCGCTTTATCTTGATGTCACTTTTGACAACAAGATTTTGCGATGGACAGGTATGGGAGATAACACTTGGGACTTGGTAACCTACTTTAACAATAACAGCAAAAATTGGCGATATGAAGAAGAAAACTCACAAAATTTTATTGAAACAGGTTATATATTTAGCGATGCCGTAGTTTTCGATGACTTATCTCCTCGTGATTATACAATTAATGTTCTTCAATCCGGCGTTTATATTTCGCAACAAAATGGTTATCTGACGGATATTGTACCGAATGAGAACGGAGATTTTGAACAACATTTTGTGACTGAATACGGAATGAGGGTCAGCGGTACGCATAACTGGACATTTAACAACGGTTCGATCAACGACGATTTCAATCCCGATCCTGCCGCAACTTTTATTGATCAGAAAAAACATGTTGCCCGGCTAACCTTTGATGGAACGGGAACGCTTCGACTCAATAATACTGATGCCAATAAATTTCACGATGGGCTTCTTATTGGAAATAATATTTCGATAAGTCAAATGTCGGTTGCGCGTCCTGATTCATTAGGAAGCGGCGAATACGCCGGTGAAATCACCGACATTGATGATCCAAACAATAATAAATCCGGCAACAAATATGTTGTTCAGCATGAAGGTTACGGTATTATGTTTGTCGGCAAAGGCGGGAATATCCAAATCGACAATGGGAATGGAGCAGACGGAAACGTGTTGGATCAGCGGATTTTTGTACAACAAGGTACGAATGGAACTCTTGCTGTTACCGATAATACACAAGAAACCATTGTCACCGCAAGCGATTCCTATTACAACAATCGGGACAATTTCGACACGCCGATTATTCATGGCGGTGTTATTGTTGTGGAAAGCGGCGCAACATTCACGATGACAGGCAACTTTCATTTCAAAGATAACAATAAATTTGTACAACAGGAAAATTTCGATGGCGGTGTTCTTTGGGCGGGTGTTGGTACGAGTGTGACGGTGAACGGAAATTCTTACTCAAAGAACGCGGCACGTGAAAACGGCGGTGCTGTTTATCTGAGTGGCGGAACAAACGCTGAGGGAGAAAATGCAAAATGGATTGCTTCGGATTCTTTGTTTTACAATAATATTGCAAAATATGGCGGTGCGGTTTATATCAACGACACGACAAATGTTGATCTTTCTAACACTGAATTCAAATTCAATGGCGTTGTTGTACAAGAAATCTTGGATGACGATGGTAACCCGATAGAAGTTGCTGATTTCAATAATGTTATAACACAACAAGGCGGTGTCATTTACGCCAAGAGTGGAAGTAATTTCGTTACCGATAATCAAGAAAACGGTTCACGTTTTATACAAAATGGCGCGGTCGGAGATGGCGGTGCAATTTTTATCGGTGATGACACGAGAAGTAGTTCGCTTGCGATACAAAATGCCCAATTTTCAGAAAACGTTTCTAAAACAGGTTCCGGCGGTGCTATTTACAGTACGAAAACGAAAATCATCGGCGATAATACGGTATTCGATGGAAACATCGCCGGTCAATCGGGTGGTGCTTTGTACGTTAATGCGGTTAGTGAATCAGAACCTATCTCGTTAGCAGAAACAACATTTCGTAACAACGAAGCCATTGTCAGCGGCGGGGCAATTTATTTGAATCCGGCAGCGAACAATGCAATCTTGAATATCAGTCAGGCTTACTTCATCAACAACCTCACTCATAGTAACGACTCACAAGGCGGAGCGATTTTTGCCGGAGGAACCGGAATTAGAATTAACGGAACAAGATCTGTTTTCCAAAACAATATGGTTGGTGAAAACAAAACGGGAAAAGGTTATCAAGGCGGAGCAGTTTATCTTGGCGATAATGGTACATTAAACATGGCTTCATCTACGTTTCAGGGAAATCGGGTTAATGTTGAAACAACAGAGAGTCAGGGCGGAGCCATTTACACCGGAACCGGAGCAAACATCACTCTCAGTAACGGGTTATTGGAAAAAAATATCGCGTATGCAGACGGTGGAGCGATTTATTCCGTTGGAAACAATAACACAAACAATAACGGAACTTTGACCATTAACGGAACAAATTTCATATCAAACCAATCCGAAAATGCCAACGGCGGAGCCATTTTCACCGGCTATACCATTATTAATGCTGATGAAGCGGTCTTTTCAGAAAATATTGCGGACAAAAATGGCGGGGCTTTGTTTATTTCGGGAGTCAATAAAGAAACTTCCTTCATTGACCTTAAAAATGTACAATTTGACCAAAATGACGCCGAGAACGGTAGCGGCGGTGCAATTTATCTCGACGCCACTGGTTATGCCGCAGGACTGCCGGATGACAATTATCAACTGACACTTGATGTTAGCGGTACAAAATTCCTCACCAATGCCGCGCAACAAGATGGCGGAGCGATTTATGCGAAAACGAATACAATTGTTAATGTCAAGACACTCGATAATGGATTGGCTTGGACAGTATTCGGAGTTGCTGATGCCAAAGTAGATGAAGACGAAATAACGGACGGAAATAAAGCTGAACGTAACGGCGGAGCGATTTATATTAACGGTGAACAAAATCAAAAGGCGACTTCACAATTGGATGTTGACGGCGCAGTTTTTGAGTACAATATTGCGGGAGAAAACGGCGGAGCCGTGTATCTTCGTTACGCCGATGCAGAGATTGCTAATGCCGCATTTACCGGCAATATTGCAACGAGATTTGGCGGCGGTATTTATTACGAAAATGAAAACGGAAAAGAATTGAAAATCAAAAATGTTCAATTTTCCGAAAATCAGGCAACTTCCGGCGGTGCCGTGTATCTGGTCAATCCGACAACATTGAATATAAGTGACACAAACTTTTCTAATAATCAGGTATCTGGAAACGGTGACGGCGGAGCCATTTATTTTAACTCCGGTAATTCAACACTCGATATTACCGGAACAACATTTCAGAACAATACTGCAACAGGAAGCGGCGGCGCAGTTCGTTTGCAAAACAATTCTGCGATTAAAGCAGATAAAGTGAATTTTTCCGACAACAAAGCGGCTAGCGGCGGCGCGGTTAAAATTGGTAACATTGCGGACATTCAAATAGCCGGTTCGACATTCTATCATAATGTTGCAACAAACGGCAACGGCGGAGCCATCGAAATTGATGATAAGCGTACTACTAATTTGAACCCGGACGAGATGAATCGCTTAAATATAACGTCCACTAATTTCAGTCATAACATTTCGGAAACGGGAAGCGGCGGAGCGGTGTACGTTAGCAACGCAGTTCTCAACACTGACAGTGTTACGTTTAGCAACAATAGTGCCGCTCAAAACGGCGGCGCGTTGTACGCTGAAAATTCCGATCTGAATCTTAAAAACACCGCCTTTACAGGAAATGAAACAGATCAGAAAGGCAGTGCTATTTACTTTTTGACAACAAATAATCAAAATCGTGAAATTATTCGGAAAATTAATCTGGAAACTTCGGACAATAAATCGGGTAGTTTTACCGGCAACCGATCCAACGGCAATATTGCTAATTCGATTTATTTTGACGGTCAAGGCACAAACGTTACGAATATTCTTTTGAATGTTACGACGGGCGCGAATACGATATTGAATATGACTGATCCGATGTATGTGGACGACACAAATCAAAAAATAGAACTCGCTATTGTCAAAAACGGAGACGGAAAATGGTCGCTCGGCGGGAGCAATGATTTTACAAAAACAGAAATCGGAACCACAATTGTTGTCAACGGCGGGACTTTTGAGTTACAAAATGGTGCCGAACTTCTTCTTACCAATACCAATATTAAGGAAGATAACGTAACCGATCATTTTCAATTAAATGACGGCGCGACATTCGCAACGGTTGGTCTTACGGATTCAGCAAGTCAGTTGAGAACAACATCGCTCGATTTTGCCGCCGGTTCAAAAATGCAACTTGGCGGAAATCTGGAACTCAATATTGGTAACGATTACACAATTTCTTCAACTCTGAGCGGCAACGGCGGTTTCACAAAAGAAGACAGTCGTACCTTGAATTTCAGGGGCAATACAAATAATTATAACGGAAATGTTGTTATTAAAGAAGGTGAATTAAATATTATAAAAGACCCGGACAATTCAGACAGCGGACGTTTTGTTACTCAAAATGGCAGTTTTGAGATGGCACCCAATACTGTGTTACGTGTCAATGCCGATTCGGAAAGTCCAACGATTGTTGCCAAATCGGTTACAATTGATCGGGTTGACTTGAATATTGGAGGAATCAGCGGCGATGACACAAAAGAATTTATTTTGATTCATACCACTAACGGTATTATCGGAAACTTTAACACCATTAACGGTGACACAGAAAATTCCTACGATTATCTGACCTTCAATCTCGGTTTTCTGAATAATCGCAACGATTACGGCGGAACCATCGGATTACGTTGGTACAGCAAGGATGACGAATTGAAAGCGTCGGGACGATTTACGGTGAACGATTATTTCAATGTCGGCATGGAACTGTACGATAATAAAACCAACCTCAGTTCGAACTGGACAGGAACAACACTCGATAAATACGGTCTCGGAACTCTTGAACTTTCCGGTACAAATACTTATACCGGTAAAACAACAATTCATGAAGGTGAACTGTTACTGAGCAATAAACAAGGAACCGGGCTTGGCAATGCGGCGGTTGAAGTACAAAAAAATGCGCGGCTTGGTCTCAACTTTGATGGAACTTATACCAAAAAAATTACCGGTGCAGGACAAGTTGTTCAATACGGCGGCACGGTGGAACTCACCAGAGAGAACACCTACACCGGAGGAACCGTCTTGAAAAACGGTATAATGGAGTTCACCGCCAACAATCAGTTTGGAACCGCCGGTTCCATCACCTTTGACGGCGGAACACTAAGAAACAAGGCTGAAACATCGTTGGCACGGTCAATCGTTATTGTGAACGGTAAAAACGCTCTGTTCGATACGCCGCTTTTTAATAGTTCCAAAAACTCGTTGGAAATTAAAGGTACAATTAAAGGTAACGGAGGATTGGAAAAAACCGGAGAAGGAATTTTGGCGTTGACCGGAACAAATACGTTCACCGGAACATCCTACGTTCAAAACGGCGGTCTGAAAATAGACGGCTCGGTTACTTCCGATGTTCGTGTACAAGCGTTTGCCGCAGTGTCCGGCACCGGAAGCATCCTCAGTAAAACGGAAGAAAAAACCAGAAACGTGACCGGCGGTGATTTGTTTATTTCCCGTGACGGTTATTTCGATTGGTATTTTTCGCCACAACAATCTAAGTCGGAACCATTGAATGTTGAAGGTTCCGTCTATCTTGCCGATGGAGCGATTTTCCGTCCAAGAACTGACCCGGACAATAATTTTACCGATCAAATTGTCGGCTGGACAGTGTTAAAGTACGGTAAAACACTCGGCGGACAGTTTTCGGCAATTGATGATACTTTTAACCCTTTTTACGATTTTGAATTGGATTATTCTGTTCCCAATGAAATCCGCGTCAATGGTGAATTATTAACTCATCCGAAAGCACTCGGCGATGTGATTACAACCGGACTTTCGATTGCCAATCGTAAATTGTACCGAAAACCATTTGCCGAACTGTTACGGGAAACCATGTACCGCAAAACGGTCAACAGTAACGTTAATGCGACGGTTCGCGGTCAAGCGATTCAGCCAACCCGATCCATCTGGTTTGCTCCAACAGCCCGTGCCAACCGTTTTGCCAGTACCTTCGTCGGCGGTACTTATGATTTCGAGGCTTACGGAATGCAGACCGGTTCGACACTTTGGTCAAATAACAACAGTTCGCTCGGACTCATGATCGGATACGAACGCGGCGCACTTCGCAACCGGCTTGATTGGATTCGAAGCCATGATTACGAAATCGGTTTGTACTATGGACGCATTTTCCGTACCGGTTCTGAATTTCGTGGTTTTATCGGCGGCGGTTTCCAGACATTCACGGCTTCTCGTAACGATACCGTCGAAACCTACATGACAAAATACGACGGCTCCAGTTTTGAAATAAACGCCGAGTTCGGAAAACTCTTTGCCGGTAAAAACGGTACGTTATTTCGTCCATATTTTGCAGCAGATATCGAATACAGCGGACAAACAGCGGCACAGGAAAATGAAATCGGTAACGCATTCCGGCATTACGGACGGGCTGATCTTTCCCAGTTTTTTGTGCGTTTAGGAGCCGATATCGAAAAACGCTGGCAATACGTCGATCTCAACGGCGGGTTGAGTTATACCGGATTATTGTTCGGTCAAACCCGCGCCAAAGCACCAATCTTTTACCCGACACGAGATGCCGGAACAACTTCATACGGCGCACGGCTTGGACGTTCGTCATGGACTCTGAAAACCGGCTTGAACTGGCACCTGAACCGCCAAAGAATGAATACCATCTTTCTCGATTACTACGCCGATCTGTACATGGATCGGGCAGGTGATACCGTTCAACACTCAGGAAATCTCGGTATCTTAGTACGATTCTAATTTATGTTGCGCACAAAAACGTAAAGAAAAACAGAAACGTTTTGTGACCGTTCATTTAGTAACGGTCTATTTTTATTTGCGCGCAAAGACGCAAAGAATCAAATGAAGATATTTGTCACAATCTTGTTATCAATTTTATTGGGTGATTTTTTCATTTTGAATCAAATTAAAAATAAACACGATCAAAAATAGAACAAGTTGAAACTAACCATGAATTTCTTTGCGTCTTTGCGCGCAATCCTTAAAAAACAAAAGAAACTGTTACGATTTATTCTCCGTTATTGATTGTTTCCGTTTCGCGACCGTACATTTCTGCACTGTAACGGAAAATGGCAAGGAAACCCCAGAGAAGATTTAAGATAACGAAAATTCCCAGAAAAAATGTGGCGTTGCTCACCGCACCGCCGCCGTAAGAATGGAGACTGCCCTTGAAAACAAAGTTGATACCGTACCACGTCATAATAACCGCAATCGAAGCAAACAAGGCTCCAATCATCACTCCAATCCGTCCGTAAAACCGAGCAATCCGACCATGTAAAACAATAACATAAAAAAAGATGGTAATCAATGCCCAAACTTCCTTCGGGTCCCAACTCCAAAACCGACCCCAAGAATAATCCGCCCAACGCGCCCCAAGAACCGTGCCAAGAATCAGTAACACTAATGCCGATTGAAGCAGCCGGTAAATAATCGGAGCAAACATGTCACAAATGACCGGAAGACGAACATGGGAACGCCCCGCCTGATTTTCGGACAATATTTCAGTGTATCGATAACGTCCGAAAATCGCATCGCCAAGACCAACAACCGCCATCCCCCAAGCAACCAACGCCGCCGCATAACTGACAACAATCGCAATCACATGAACCGTAAGCCAAAAATTACTTCGTAATAATGCAACAATCGGCTTGATGTCAGGATTAAATTCCGACGTGTTAAAATAAGATGCCAACCCGGCAAGTAACGTAATAGATGCCGCAACAATAACAAATAATTTCCGATTCAAAATCTGATTGCGGGCTAAAGACAACCAAACAGAACCACTGTTGTCAGTGTTACCAAGTGCCGCCGTTTCACCCTGAAAAACCGAACTCATCTCACTTCGCCCGGTTTGTTGTAACGGCTGTACGGCTGTCTTTTCCATAGGAGAAACAATGCCCAACTCCGCCGCCATTCGCGCAGGACGGCATAAAAAAACCGGAACAAGAATCGTTGTCAAAATCAGTTGCGGAACAAACCACACAATTAAGGCAATACTCGCAACAACAACAATCCAATCAATAAAATCGTTCATTTTCAGCAATTCCAATATCGCAGCCAATATTCCATGTTCATGAGCGTACTCTCCGTACGAAATATTGACAACAAAAAGAAACGTTAAAAACATCAGAATTAAACGAGGAACAAGCAAGAGCAATTGCCAAATTCGTACCATTTGGTTTAAATGTTCGCGGCGTCCTTCTTCCGAATCATCAGACGATTTTTGTTGCGACATTCCAATCGGTACGCCGCCGGGAAGTCCAAAATCCGACGCCGCCTGACGAAGAACCGAATGTTGTCCGCCAAGAACCGATTCTTTTTTGCGACTAAAATTAATTTGAGAAATTTGAGTCAGATCAGGAAATGAAGTATAACGCCACGCTAATTGAATGACCGGATGAATCAGCGGATACAGTGAATACCAAAGTCCAAATAATGATGCGGAAAATGCCATTAAAACAACGGTTTCATACATGTTCGTCATCGGAGCCCAACCGGTAATCCACGCGCGAAGAACCCCGCCAATAAACGTGATAAAAATTGAAAGACCAAGCAAGGCAATTCCCAACCAAAGCATTGACTCTTCCGCCGAATGAGTATGATCCGATTCCGAAGAGGATGAATCCGGTAATGGTACGATTTTCTGCGGATTTTGCGAAGGAGTTTTCGGTAACAAAGAATCGCTGATCATTTCACTGCGGATTTTTCCCATAAATAACGAAATTCCTGAAAAGACAACGGCTCCGGCTGCAAAAATCCACATCCAGAAAAAAGGAGCAAGTTGTTGGTAACGATATTCCACATTCAAAGAACCGCGTTGCGGATAGGCTGTTTTACGAACGTATTCGACCATCGACGTATTTTCTTGATCCAAAAATTGTTCCCGAAGACTTTCCGAACGATTTGCCGCATTTCGTAACGAGTCCTGAATTGCAGACGCGGCTTCGTTGATACTCCGGCTTCGGTTTGCCGAATACGCCGTCATCAGGCTGATAAAATCAGTACGAATACGACCAATAAAATCACCTTGCGACGGACGGCTTGCCGAAGAACGCGATTGCAATTGAGAAACATAAGGTTCGTCTTCCATGAACAATTCTTTTTCCCATTGCTTTTCTCTTGTTGTTTCATTCGGTTTCGATTCTGTTTCCGAAACGGACGTTTCACTGTTTTTTGTACTGTTTTCGTTTTCGTTACCGGTTTGTTCCGGGTTGGAGTTTGGAAGAACCGGCAACTCCGACTGAATTGCCGCCAACTCCGACTGTATCGCCGCTAACTCCGGTCGTATCGCTGCTAACTCCGGCGGCATAACCGATGGCACGGAAGTTTCCCGACGAAAATTCGGATCAAAAAACCGCCGGATAAAATCGTCCCCGCCAAAAAGAAGCATCTGCATTGTTCCCCAAGGTTGAACACCGGACGAACGATTCGAAGCGTCACTGATCGCGGACATTGCGCCGACCGGAAGAACACGCATTGATAATCCGTTATCGTACAGAGCTAAATACGCCGTCTCCATCTCACGGCGAAGCGTTTTAATGGAATAATAATAATTTAATACAATTCGTACAATAACATCCTTGTTCCGTTCTTTGTTTTCCGAAGAATGAAGTAACGGAAGTAATTTTGTAACATCCGTACCTTCCTGAGTTTGCCGAAAAACAAGTCCCGGATAAACATTTTCCATCAACGCCTGACTCTCTTCAAAATTTTCGTCGATCATCCTGAGAAGAAGTTCAAAATGTTTTTCAACCGCCTTGAGATTCGGAGGAACCATTTCTCCATCGTCATTGATCCGGTCAAATACACCGGATAAAAGACGGATATTTCGTACGATTTCATGCCAACGTTGCGTTGTCGGATGGAGTTTTTGTTCACTTTCACTTTCCTGATCGGAAACATTGAGTTGAATCGACTGGCGAGCCGGTACGTCGCCAAGTTCCAGCAAATGACCCCACGACTCAATCGCAAAAGCATAAGAAGAATTTTGTCCAGCCGAAAGATCAATCGCCTGTTGCAAAAAATCAATCATCCGGGTCGGACGCAATCGTCGCGGATGAAACGTTAATTCCTGATAAATTGTCATGGCTGCGGAAATTCGTTCGGTAATCTGATCGTATTGGATCGGAACTTCCGCATTTCTTCCCCGCCTCCGTTCCAGATCGGCAAGCCGTTGCTGAAACCATTGCGACTGCTTTAATTGAAACACCGCAACCCGCTGCAATGCCGTCCGTACATTATTTTGAAGCGGAACATTAAGAACATCCGTACGATAATCATTTTCCGGCGCCCAAAAAATCGGAATGTAATCCCAGATTTCCGGTTCTCCCAACCAAGAAAGAATTAATTCATTCGGCTCGAAATAACGTCCCTCCGGCGGTAACAACGCCCGAATCCGTTGATAAATCAATTCCGCCTGACTCGATGTCATTCCGCGAATCGCCAACGCCGCAGACGCCGTTTGCTCCGATACCGTTTCCCGCGAACTAACTAATCCTGTATCAAAATCTCCCAAAAGATCATTGCCGCGAATCAAAAATCGGTACGATTCCGGCGTTTCTTCACCCGATGCCGAACTTGCGGCATCTTGACTCTTTTTGCTTTTAGGTTGGGACTCAATCACACGGTTCAACTCCGCCAGAATCGTATCATCCCGAACAAGAAACGGACGCGAACTTCCACAAATTTCCGTAACAACCCGTTTGGAAAACGAATTTAACGGCATCACCCGACCACCGTCAAAAACCGGTGTCGTTCCCCAAGTTCGACCGCTTTGAGCCAAACCGGTTGCCGAACAATAAAACGTCGCGAAACAAATCGTAACAATAAATGAAATTCGATAAAATGTCATAAAATTCTCATCAATAAAATAAATAAAATGAAACGAAAAAACAGCTGAATAACATCAACAGTTTTTCGTGTTACCTTTGTGATTTTCTCGTGGTGAAATACTTAGGTATTGTTACGATTTTCAAGGTTATTTTCGGACGTTTTCTCTTTTTCGATACAAGAACCATGCACTTCCGAACACGATGAGGAAACAACCGAGATATTTCAAACCGCGTCCGGGATCGTCGTTAATAGAAAGTGTACTCATAAACAGTGATTCGCGTGGTTTTTTTTCCCATGGAAAAATTTTCCCGTCGTACAGTTCATAAAACCAGGGATTGTCAGGATGGTAAGGACCGGCGTAGGAACTCTGATAAATTCGGTAACTTCGTCCGGTTCCCTTAAAAAGACCGGGATGATTCATTGAAATCAGAACATCCTTACCGTTTTCCAAAATCCGAAAATCGTCCGGCGAACGCGAAAATTCCGACTGAGTTTCCGAACGGTTTTTCATTTCGACAAAATCCACAAGGCTGGAATAATGTGACGACATTCGGGTTCCCGGTTCGGTTCGCATTTCAAATCGTTTCAGAAAAATACCGAAGCCAAGTTCGATGGTATCGTAATTCCATTGGATTTGAACAGACCGTGTGTTGCCGTGAACATACCGAATCTGATCCCGTTCCGGCGGAAGCGGAACAACCGACTTTTCCACCGCACGTAACCAAAATGTGTCTTCTTTACCGTCAAGTGTAACACGAAGTTTAACCCGTTGCACCGCCTCTTGTCCCTTCCCGATAGGCAGAGCAAGAATCCGTACACCGGGCAAATCCTGCGGCACAAACCGCTCAACAACCACTTCCACTTCATCAGGCGTTTTGGGCGCAACAGAAAATTGCGGTTTCTTGCCGATGGTTCTATCGGGAACAACTCCGTTCGCAATCATACTTCGACCATTCCAGAAACGATAATACAATTTTTTGTCCGGTCCTTGTAACAGATCCAGACGCGGCAGGACAAGGCGTTGCAAAAGGGGATGGTCGGCGTAATCGGCATTTTGTAACATTTTTTCAGGATTCAGCCAATAGGAACCAAAAACTCCTGTTCGTTGCCCCTGAAGATTCATTTCGGGATTGTCGGGAAACAACGTCAGCCGATCCGCTTCTCCGCTTGCGGTTAAAAGAGTAAAAGCAATCATCAGACCGCGCGGATTGAATTGAACCTTATCAATTTCGAAAGACAATCCGTCTAATCTGAAACGTTTATTATTTTCTGTTTCACGAAGCAGCGTATCCACATCGATAAAATAATTTTTTCCGTTGTGGTTCAAAACCACTTGCCCGCGAGTCCCGGCATGTTCCAAGCGATCCGGCAACCCGTTTCGGAACGCTTCCAGTTCCGGCATGGACAACGCGGTACGATAATTAATTCTTTCACCGCCACCCATTTCCGTTTGCGCGCCGCGAATTTCCATTCGACCGAAATATTCATGCGGTTTGATTTCAAGCCGAACTCGTTCCCAATTTCGCGGAACCTCTTTGACCTCGCCGAATTCGGTTGTTGTCCGAACGGTTTTTTTCCAAAGGAGACTCAATTCCAAAGGCGGAA
>JAISQH010000415.1 GCA_031274385.1 Planctomycetaceae bacterium
CAAGCCGCCGGAGCCGCTTTTTCACAAGCCTTCGGTTCGGCTTTCTCACAAGCAGCCGGAGCCGCCTTTTCGCAAGCCTTCGGTTCCGCTTTTTCACAAGCAGCCGGAGCAGCCTTTTCGCAAGCCTTCGGTTCCGCTTTCTCGCAAGCCGCCGGAGCCGCTTTTTCACAAGCCTTCGGAGCCGCCTTTTCACAAGCAGCCGGAGCCGCTTTCTCGCAGGCTTTCGGTGCCACTTTTTCACAAGGCGGCGGCGTAATCTTTTCACACGGTGCTACCGCTTCCGCCTTTTCACAAGCCTTCGGTGCCGCCTTTTCACACGGAGCTACCGGTTCGCAAGGACCACACGGTGTACATGACCGCTCTTTTTTACCAAGAATACGGTCTAGCAAACTAGCATGTTGTTTTTTCGGTTTGCAAACGGCTTCACACGGTTCACAAGCAGCAGGTTCACAGGGTTGCACCGCAACCGCTTCGGCTTGATCACAGGGCTTAACTTGTTGGCACGGTTCGCAATCGCCGGCAACAGCGAAGGAACCGACAAAACAAACCAGCGAAACGAATAGGGCTGGTAACAAAAATTTCTTCGACATTCTTTTCTCTCCTTCTTGGGTTTGGGATATCCAGTACAGTGCCCTCGCACAACACTGAATGACTTATGAAACACTTCTTAAAACAGTTGATCGAACACTCGGCAACCGTCAATTTCCAAAAAATTCCAAATCGAATTTCAGTTACAAATCAAACAACATTGTTTGAACAAAATATACACGATAAATAAGGAACCGAGACGAAATTCCGAACAAATTTTGTAAATTTTTAACCGTCTCTCAAACTATAATCCTTATATCCGGTTACATTTACCTTAACGACTCCATCCTATCAAAATAATGGCACCATTTATTTTGTAATTATTTTCGACAATTTAATATCGGATGTTTAGGTAAATTGGCACAAAAGAGAAAACAACAGGCTCTCTCTTGTTTTTGATTGTCTGAAAAGTATAATGAATCAACTTCATGACCGGAGGTTGTCCGGTAAAAACCGGAACCGGCAATCAATTCCGAAAATTTCAATCGGTAAAAATATAAAGTAGTATGGCGAATTTTTTTCGTGCGATAAAGCGGACATTCCAATATCGATTTCTCATCGTTTCTGTTATTTTCTGCGCTTTGATGGTTGGTCTGCTTTGGGGCGGAAATATTGCGACAACCGTCTATCCCATCGCAGAAATCTGTCTGAAAAAAAATAACACCTTCACAGAATGGATCGAACAAACAACCCTCGCTAATCAAGAAAAAATCCGGGCAACGTCACAAGAACTTCAAATTCTTCAATCTTCCCCAACAGCAAAAAATCGCCAGATTACCCAAAAAGCGAAATCGCTTCAACAATTGCAGTATTATGACTCTTGGCTTCGTTGGGTTTTGCCTCTTGCAGCAAAATACACTCCGAATGATGCGTTCAAAACCGTTCATTTTTTGGTCGCAGTCATCCTAATCGGTACCACTGTTAAAATTGTTTTTATCATTTTTCACGGGATTCTTTCTGCGTGGATTGCTCAAAATACCGCAATGGAAATTCGCGAGGAGTTTTTCCGAAAAATTCTCAATTACGAAGTCAACTATTTTAATCGGGAAGGAATTGCCGACACGATGAGTCGTTTCACGAATGACATGTCGATGCTAACATCCGGTTTAAACGTTATTTACGGCAAATTAATCCGTGAACCGATCAAGATGGTTGTATGCCTGATTGGGGCGGCGTATCTCAGTTGGCAACTTCTTTTGATTACGCTTCTTCTTGTTCCGCTTGCGGCGGTTTGTATCCGGTGGCTTGCCCGATCCATCAAGCGGGTTGTCCGGCGCAGCATGGAAGAAATGTCCAACCTCTATGCACGACTCGAAGAAACATTTCGTTCGATTCGTGTTGTTAAGGCGTTCACGCAGGAAAATTTTGAACGGGCAAAGTTTCACCGAATCAATCGGACTTATTGCGCTAAGGCAATTAAAATAGCAAAATACGAATCATTGACCAATCCTCTGACAGAATTATTTGGTATTTTGATGATTTGTATTGCCATTGATGTCGGAGCGTATCTTGTCATGGGAAACCGGACAAGTCTTGGGAAAATTCCGATGTTTTCCGAACCGATGGAAATTACCGAACTGATTCTTTTTTTTGCTCTTTTGGCGGGTTCTGCGGATCCGGCACGCAAGTTGTCTGATATTTTTACGCAGTTTCAATCGGCGGCAGCGGCGGCGGATCGGGTTTATGCTTTAATTGATCGGGAAGTTCCCATTCAGGAAATTGCTCAACCGGCTGTCTTACCGAAACATCACCAACATATCCGTTTTGAAAATGTTTGTTTTCAATACGACGAGGGCCGTCCTGTGCTTAAAAATATTTCGCTTAACATTCCGTTTGGCGAATGTATTGCGATTCTTGGAGCCAGCGGTTGCGGAAAAAGCACTCTGTTGAATTTGATTCCGCGATTTGCGGACGCGGTTTCGGGTCGGATTTTGCTGGACGGCTTGCCGATTACCGAAGTTCGGATTCGTGACTTGCGGCGGCAAATCGGATTGGTGACACAAGACCCGGTGCTTTTCAATGACACCGTTTTTAACAACATCCGATATGGTCGTCCATCCGCCTCAACAGAGGAAATCATTGAAGCGGCCCGTAATGCTTTTGCTCACGACTTTATCGAAGCGGAATTAGTCAACGGTTATGCAACTATGGTGGGACCTGCCGGAGGTCAGCTTTCCGGCGGGCAACGTCAACGTATTGCTTTGGCAAGAGCCATTTTACGTGATCCGCCGATTTTCCTTCTTGACGAGGCAACAAGCCAGATTGACATTAACAGTGAAAGAATGATTCATGAGGCGTTGGCGAAATTCAAAAAAGGACGAACAACAATAATGATTACACACCGTTTGACGGCACTTGCTTTGGCTGACCGGATTGTTTTCATGGACGACGGCAATATTATTGCTGACGGAACCCACGAAGAACTCTTGCAATCTTCCCCGCTCTATGCGCAACTATTTTGAATTCGGAATCGCCCCCTTTGTTTCAAATCTGCTCCCCTTTGATCTTCCGTTCCGTATGTTTGCAAAGTACCGTAAGGTAATTAGGTTTTGTTCTTAGGGGCATGGGTTGCTACTAAGGTTGTTTTGTTAGGAAAATCAGGTTGGAAATAAGGTTTTGTCAATTGAAAAACCCGCTGCTGCAATTCGACTTTTTAGGGCGGGGTAGAATAGAGTTGATAGTTGAGAGTGAATAGTGAATAGTTTCGCAAGCGATATTCACTATCAAATGGTTTGAACGACGCTTGCGAACACTATTCACTATTCACTATTCACTATTCACTACTAACTATTTCCGGCGTTGCCCTACGCTATGATATTTGACCCCTTCAGGTCAAGATAAAATC
>JAISQH010000421.1 GCA_031274385.1 Planctomycetaceae bacterium
TCCCCCAAAAATTGAAACAGCGATTTCCCAAATGAAAGATTCAATTGCTTTGGAATCGTTGCTTTCCTATGCCTTAGACAGCCAGACCTTGGACGAATTTGCTAATGCTTTAAAGTGAACTTAAACGAAATCGGTCAAGTGCAAACGAGATATTGATCATATCGTTTCACAAAAAAAAATATCGTTACAAAATTTTGTATCCATCTCTTTTCGTTGGCGTGCAAAGACGCGAAGAATCAATCGGAGAGAATCAAAAATGATGCAACTTCCCGGTCTTGTCGATCTTCAGGTCAACGGTTTTGCCGGAGTTGATTTTAACTGCCCGACGCTCCAAACAAAAGAAGTCGAACAAGTTTGCCGGCTTCTTTATGCCGAAGGAGTTGTTGGTTTTCTGCCGACTTTGGTTACAAACGATCTTGATGTGATGGAATCGTTGGGGCAAACGATTCTTGCCGCCGCTGATTCTTCGGGAGCAGCCATTCTTGGTCTCCATCTGGAAGGTCCGTTCATCTCGCCCAACCCCGGAGCAAGAGGCGCCCATTCGCCAAATTGGATTTGCGCACCGAATTTCGATTGGATTCGCCGTATGCAAGATGTTTTTCGAAACAGAATCAAGTTGCTGACATTTTCACCGGAATGGAAAGATTCCGCAAAATTTGTCGAATCGGTTTGCGCACTTGGAATTCGGGTTGCGATTGGTCATACGGTTGCAACGCCGGAGGAAATCACTCAAGCGGTGGATGCCGGAGCAACACTCTCAACGCATCTCGGTAACGGTATTCCGGCGATGTTGCCGCGTCATCCGAATCCGATTTGGTCACAACTGGCGGAAGATCGGCTTTGGGTTTCATTAATTGGTGACGGTTTCCATCTTTCTCGTGACATTTTTCAAACCATGATCAAAGTCAAAAGAAAAAAAGCGTTTCTGGTAAGTGACAGTACACAGTTTGCCGGAATGAAACCGGGTCGCTATCAATCATTGATCGGCGGCGATGTTGTCCTGACGGCGAAAGGCAAACTCTCAATGGCAAATAACGAACATTTAATGGCTGGTTCCGCCATGTCGCTGCGAACCATGATCGAATCGCTTGCTCATTCCGGTTGGTTGACGTTTGAAGAAGCATGGAAACTCGGTTCCATTCGTCCTTGGCGTTATCTTGGAGAAGAAGGCAGACCGGGCAATGTTTCTGTACCGGAAGAACGGGTTCGGAAATCGGAAGGCGGAAAAATTGTGTTGCGATAATGTTGCGGCGTGCTGCCGGTGTGATGGTGAAAAGCGGAAATGAAATAGTCCCGATTCGTAAATCCGGTTTTTCGTGCAATAGCGGAAATGGAAAGTGTTGTGGCGTGGAGCAGAATTTTTGCCTGATTAATTCGGACTCGCAGAATTTCATCGTGAGGCGACCGATTCAAATACTTTGCGAAATAGCGTTCCAGCGAACGCCGTGAAATACCGATCTCTTCAACGATTTTCGCAACGTTTATTCCGTTACAGGCTTGTTCGCGGATCAACGCTAACGCGGCAGCAACATCCGGTTCGGGAATTGCGATCACATCGGTTGATTGCCGTGTTACAACTTGAAGCGGCGGAATATTCACTTGCGGTTCCGTCGGTTTGATGCCGTCCATTTTTAATTGTAATCGCCGAGCCGCTTCGTAACCGATTGCCATTCCGTTAACATCAATACTGGAAAGCGGCGGTGACAACAGGTTACAAAGCAGCGTATCATTTGATGTACCAAGAATTGCCACATCTTCAGGAACTCGGAGTGCGAGATCGCGGCAACCTTCAAGAACCCGAACCGCCTGATGATCCGTAACAACCCAAATTCCAATCGGTTTGGGAAGCGACGCCAACCATTTTCTGAGCGGTTTTTCAAACCGGTTTTCCCAAACCGGATGTAACATTGTCCGTTTATCGGGATGATCGGAATAAATGTTGCAATAAAAATTGCGTTGCCTGAGAGTTTCCTCAAAAACGGAACGGCGAGGAACCACCCACCACGGAGTGTTACAGGAATAAAAACCAAAATATTGAAATCCGCGTTCGATAAAATAGTTGGCTGCCATTTCTCCGAGCGTCTTGTCACAAATTCGAACTTCCGAAAAATGCGCCGTCTCATCACCGTGCAACTCAACAAGCGGACAACGTTTTTTCAACAAAATATGTTGCAATGACGGAATGGCTGTTCGCGAAATCACGCCGTCGCCTTTCCAATGGCGCAGCCAATCGGCAGGTTCTTCCAGAAGACCGCGATCATCGAAATGAATCGACCAGTCGCAGTGTTCCAATGCGAACCGCGAAATACCAGCCATAATATCCCGACCATAAGATCGGGATGTTTCCACAATCAGAAGAACACGTTTCATCAGTTTCAGTCACAGTAACAGTAAACACAAGGCGGAGAATTCAAGACATTTCGTAACCGTTCACAACAATTGGACTAGATCAATGCCGTTGTTTCAGGATAATGGAACATTAAATTAAAGTTTTGAACCGCCGCACCTGATGCGCCTTTAATCAGATTGTCGAGAGTTGAAACAGTAATAACCCGGCTGCCGACAACACGCGCCGTAATATGGACAAAATTTGTTCCTGAAACATCTTTTGTTGACGGAAGATGTTCCACGATTTTAACAAACGGTTCATC
>JAISQH010000448.1 GCA_031274385.1 Planctomycetaceae bacterium
TGTTCTTTTGGTTTGTCCGGGTCCGGTTCGCCGTGATCATGAAAGGCTTTATCCGCTGGAAGGACTTGAAGGAATTCCTGATTCAGCCCGTGCGCCCGGTGCCGGTGTTAAAGTAGGACGTATTGATCCTCACTGGCTTGCCCGAAAAATCATCAATTATTGCGAACGCCGAAAACCGGAACTGATTGTTCCCGGTAAAGCAAAATTCCTGTTTGCAATCACACAACTCTTTCCAACTTTAGGAGACTGGCTCGTTAAAGTGAATAGTGAATAAGTGGGAAGTGGGGAGTGGGAAGTGGGAAGTGGGGAGTTTTGCAAACGGTTCACTGATTGTTTTGAGAATCGAAACGAAGTATGATATTAATTGACAATTGAAAATTGAAAATTGAAAATGTTTTTATCTAACGAACATTTTCATCTAACAAACAATTGACTACTGACAACTGACTACTAACAATGGAAACTGGCGATATTTTGTTGCATCGGGGTTTATTAACCGAATCACAACTGGCGGAACTTCGGATTGCGCAACGGGAAGAGATGCGCAGCGGACAACGTGACGCGGTACGGCTTGACCAACTCGCCGTTCAAAAAGGGATTCTAACGGAAGAAATTGTACTGACTCATTTGGGAGAAGAGTTGGGAATTGGTTATGTTGATCTATTGGAGTATCCGGTCAATTTGTCGCTTCTCAAAACGTTTCCGACACGATTTATCCATCGGGAGCGGATTTTTCCGGTTGGGCAATACGAAGACATGTTGGTTGTTGCGACAAGTGATCCTTTGAATTTATACCCGCTGGACGAAGTGGCGACTGTAACAGGAATGCATATTCAGCCGGTTTTAGCACTGAAATCCGAGATTGAAAAATTGATCAAAAATAATCTCGGTGTTGGTAGTGAGACGATTGACGGTCTCATGGCGAAGCAAACAGAGGAAGACGGCGGTATTGAATTGGTTGGTGATTTGGAACTGGACGGTTCGGAGTTATCCGAAATGGCACAGGAACCGTCGGTGATCCGGCTGGTCAACGAAATTTTGTTGGAGGCAATTGAATCGCGGGCAAGCGATATTCATATTGAAACGGAATCGGATGGATTATCGATACGGTTTCGTATTGACGGAGTGTTACATGTTCAGAATTTTCCGTCCGAAATTAACCGGTTTCAGTCGGCGATTATTAGCCGGTTGAAAATTATGTCGAAGTTAAACATTGCGGAACGCCGTCTTCCGCAAGACGGTCGTATTCAATTGAAATTTTCGGGTCGGGAAATTGATGTTCGTGTATCGGTAATTCCGATGATTCACGGCGAGGGCATTGTGATGCGTCTTCTGGATAAGGGGGCAATGGAGTTTTCGCTTACCGGTCTCGGCATGAATCCGGCGATTTACGAAACTTTTTCAAATTTGATTCGATTACCGCACGGAATTGTTCTCGTTACGGGACCAACCGGAAGCGGCAAAACAACAACGCTTTACAGTGCCTTAACGGAAATCAAAGATGCAGCAACAAAAATTATTACAACGGAAGACCCGGTTGAATATCGGTTGAGTGGTATTAGTCAGATTCAGGTTCATGCCAAAATCGGTTTAACATTTGCGGCTTCGTTACGAAGTATTCTTCGGCACGACCCGGACATTGTGTTGGTTGGTGAAATCCGCGATCTTGAAACGGCGGAAAACGCAGTGCAAGCGGCATTGACGGGGCATTTGGTTTTCAGTACGTTACATACCAACGATGCCGCCGGAGCGTACACGCGGTTGATTGATATGGGAGTGGAGCCGTTTTTGGTATCGAGTTGTGTTGAGGCGGTCATGGCGCAACGATTAGTACGAAATCTCTGTCCGCATTGCAAAGAATCTTATGATCCTGACTCATCGGAGTTACCGCCTGATTTTCCGCTGGATCGGTTGTTACGGGAATACGGCGGCAAGTTATATCGTCCGGTTGGTTGCCGGGAGTGCCGACAGGTTGGTTATCGCGGGCGGAGCGGAATCTACGAACTTTTGGTTACATCAAACCCGATTCGGGAAATGACCGGTCACAACGCAACCGCATGGGAAATCAAAAAAACGGCCCTCCGCGAAGGCATGACAACACTCCGCATGGACGGCTGGCGCAAAGCCCTGCTCGGTCAAACCTCCATCGAAGAAATCGCCCGCGTTACAAAACAAGACGAATTTGTGTAATGTAAAAAAATGACTAGAACACAAAATTCAGAAACCATAAAATAATCGTAATACTTGTAGATATTTTGACGCAAAAATATAAAGAACACGAAGGATTCACAAAGAATTTTGCGAAGAATTTAAAAACAACGATTATTGAAATCACATTAGAAATGATCCCACAGTGAAACAATATTTTCTATTTTTTCATTTTTAAAAAATTCTTCGTGCTCTTCGTGGTGAAATATCCTTGAAAAGTTTCAAAAAAATGAAGATACTCCACCGATTGACATTCGGTCTTAGCCTGACAAGCCAAACGATTCTTTGGTTGGCAGGGATTCTTGCGCTGATCGGGTTTCTGTGGCGGGAACCACTCAACCGGACTGATAACGTAACCGCAACGCTGGTCTTAACCGTTTGGGTTGGCTTCTTGATTTTCTTGTCTTTTGTTTCCTGCAAACCGAACGAGGCGGATAAACGTTACTTTTTTTGGATTCCTGTTTTACTGATCGGATTCCTTTTGCCGTTTCCTTGGACGATTTTTTATATTTTCCTGCTGGGAACCGCTGAAGTCATTCGACGATTCCCAATTAAAAAAACGTACAAAAAAACTGAAAATCCTTTAACTCCGTCGATATTAGAATCCCCTGATGAGGAGGATGATTTTGATGAATTCGTAACGCAAAAAATTGTCCGCCGTGATACTGAAACGGGTAAGAATCGGTTAGAAGGAAGTTTTCTGGTTGAATTTTGTGACAATCAATCAACCGCAACAATTCACCTTCCGTTTTATCCCGCTTTTGAATCTGACCCGAAAGTTGAGGTTTTTCTTCTTGACGATGTTGATGTTAAATGGAACATTTTTAACCCCCGAAATTTTGGTGTTCGAATTGATCTTAAAAGAAATTCCTGTGAAACAAACCGGATCCGTATTTTGGTTGTCGCGGAATAAAAACCGAAACGATATTATAAAACGATACCGGTTGTGGTATAACAATGTGGTATAACAAAACAGATAAACATTTTTAGTAGAACGATGAGTTTGTTTTTCCTTTCCCGATCTCAAGCCCGAAAACGATTAAAGTTTCATTTTCCTTGGACTTTTCTCGTCTTCAATCTTGGACTTTGCCTCATCATGTTTTGGAGTGTTTTATTCGGTAATCAACAAACTTGTTATCGGGACGAGTCTCATTTTCATTATCCGCTTTTTAAGTACATTCAAACGGAGTTGGAGGCAGGTCAATTTCCACTTTGGACTCCTTATGATAATATCGGTCAGCCTTTTTTTGCAAACGCTTCTCTTGGAATTTTGGTAACTGTCTATTTTAATACGTTGTCATTTATAACAATTATTGAGAAATTTTCTCAAAACCCTTATTTTTATAAGCTCCCTTAGTAGCATGGGATGGAATAAAGATGTCCCTTATTTTCCCTTATGAAAAAGGGAATAAGGGAAAATAAGGGTACAGAATGTTGTACTCCGTTGCTACTAAGGTTTTTTGGAAAATGTTGGAAAAATAAGGGTTTTGAGGAATTATTTTTTCTGAAACGAAATAACATGACAAAAAATTTATAAAAAGCCTAAAATTAAAATAGACAGTTACAAAATACCCTGAAGGGGTAACGTATCCTAGCGTAGGGCAACGCCGACTTAGTTGATAGTGAATAGTTTCGCAAGCGATATTCACTATCAAATGGTTTGAACGACGCTTGCGAACACTATTCACTATTCACTATTCACTATTCAC
>JAISQH010000468.1 GCA_031274385.1 Planctomycetaceae bacterium
GAGCACTCCCATTTTTGATGCGCTGGACGAAATCATCTTGGAGATGCTTTTCGCAAACATTGATAATAATACGAAAATTCAATTCGTCATTGACGACACGACGACAAAACGTTACGGAATACTTATTGAGGGAGCGGGACATCATCACTATCCCACCCCGGGCAAAACCGATACCAAATTGTGTTACGGTCATTCGTGGGTTGTTGCAGCGATTGTCGTAACACACCATGAGTGGGGAACGGCAGATTGTAAAAAAGAGGACAAAAACGATTATTGCAACAAGCAGGATAACACGGGGAAGATCGGTCAAGTTGGTGTTGATTAAGGAGGATGACGGAAATTGGTTGCCGTTGGTCTCGACGGATGTTCATTTAAGTACGAAAGAGATATTGGAAAGTGCAGTTAGTAGCATGGGACGGAATAAAGATGTCCCTTATTTTCCCTTATGAAAAAGGAAATAAGTGAAAATAATGGTACAGAATATTGTACTCCGTTGCTACTAAGGTTTTTTGGAAAATATTGGAAAAATAATGGTTTTGAGGAATTATTTTTTCTGAAACGAAATAACATGACGAAAAATTTATAAAAAGCCTAAAATTAAAATAGACAGTTACATTAAATCAATCCGTTTATCACCGCCGAAATATTCCAACAAATAAGCGAAATACCGTTTTTCAACTTCGGCAGATTTTGCCTTAATACCAGAACGAGTTGCCTTATACTGTTCAATCAATTGCGAAATAGTCGGAACTTTTTCATCGAGTTTCGCTTGAATCAGTTTACTCGCAATCAATTTTTTTCGTAACTCTAAAGGCAGCGACTCGGCACGCAAAACGTCACGATTCGACAACCGAGTACCGGTCAATGGACAGCATTCGCGTGACTCCTGATGACATATTATACTGATGTAAAAAATTGTGTTTCGTTTGTTCCTTCCGTATTGATCCCTTGCTTAGTTTATGTTGCTTTTTAACAAAATCATTCACAGGAAAGTAAGGGAAGAATAATATTCTAAACTTTCCTTACCTTCCTGTGAATGATTTTCTCCTGTTCATTTGGTGGAAGTTTCAATTAAGTAAGGTTGCCTACCATTCCTAAAATAAACTCCAAAAACGGAACGGGAAAAAAATAAAAACGAAAACTAAGTGGGATTGAGTATAGTGGAGAGTGAAAATTGCTCTTGCGGTTGATTTTAACAAGAACAACCGATAAAATATTTTCTATCGTTCCGTTTATGGAGATTAAATTAGAGGAGGTTGCCTACCTTATCTAAGAAAAACTCCATAAGCCGAAACTGTTACAATATTTTTTCTATTTCTCTTTTAACATCTCGGAGTTTGCCATGCCTGACAATTCAAATCATAACGTAATAGCGAACGCCGCGTCATCCCCAATGGACGCGAAAACAACGATGGCGTTGCCAACGGCGTCACCGGAAATGTCTGGGCTTACGTCGGGAGATCGGCTTGGCGGGAATTTTCGTCTCGAAAAACAGATCGGGCGCGGCGGAATGGGTGAAACGTGGAAAGCCTACGATGAAACCGCTGACCGGTTTGTTGTTCTTAAATTCGTACCGAAAGAAATCCTGCATGTTCAGGAAGCAATAGATTTGGTACGTGAATCGTTCAAAAAAGTTCATGGTCTGCAACATCAACATATTTGTCCGGTTTATGGTCTTTTCAACGATTCGGAACATGGTCTCTATCTTGTAATGAAATTCGTTGACGGAGTATCGTTGGATACGTACCGGAGACGGTATGCTGAAAAACACGGCAAAATATCGTTTTCCGATATTGTACAAATTCTTTGGGGAATTGCTCAAGGTCTTGATTATGCGCACGAAAAGAAGGTGATTCACCGCGACATCAAGCCGCAGAATATTATGATCGGTAAGTCGGACGGTGTACAGATTATTGATTTTGGGTTGGCGGAGGATATTCGGACAAGTATGGCTCGGTTTAGTCATGACGCGGTGATGAGTGTTGCCGGAACACGGGCTTATATGGCTCCCGAACAATGGCGAGGACGCTTGCAAGACGCCCGAACAGATCAATACGCTCTTGCTGTTACAGCGTACGAAATGTTCGCCGGACATGTTCCGTTCGCAGGAAGCGATATTGCCGTGTTACGGGAATGTGTATTGAACGACGCCCCAGAACCGATTGCCGTGTTACCGGAATACATCAATACCGCGTTACTCAAAGCCTTGTCGAAAAAACGAGATGATCGTTACGAAAACTGTAAGGCGTTTATCAAAGCGATGATAACAAAACCGAAACAAAATATTTCCGAAGAAAATATTCAATCGGACGAAATGAATCCCGAAAATCCCGAACAATCCGCCCTATTGAATCTTCCGTCGGATCAACCGTCAGGTGTAACGCCTTCGCCGGTTTGGGTGCCGCCAGTGATGTTCACGCCGTTGCAAACGTCCAATCCTGCACAAAAACAAACGGCTTCGGTCAAAAAATCAATGCCGTTTTGGTTTCTGCCGATGATGAGTGCCGGAACAATTTTGATTTTGGGTCTCCTCAGTTCTTTTCTGTTTCAAGAAAAGCCGAAGCAGACTGCTCCGCTGCCGACAACATCAATTGCCAAAAAACCGATTGAAGAAAACGTAACGCCGTCTGATAAAACGAACGAAAAAACGCCACCAAAATTGCCGGAAGCAGAACCACCACAAATAGAATCGCCGAAAATAGAACTGCCAAAAACGGAACAAAATAGCGCAGTAAAAAATGATCCGGCAAAACAACCGCCGGTCGAATCGCCAAATCAGAAACAATTGGGACCGGAATTAGTAAAAGTTTCTACTTTTGAAAACGGTCTTACACCAGCAGGATCGGATATGTACTGGAATTGGAAAGAGGAAAATCGGGGGAATCGAATTGCAACATTAACCGTTGACGCCGGTGTCTTGAAAATCGCAACAGAAAAAAAGCCGGACGCCGCTCAGACGGAAGTATTTTATACACCGATTAATTTTACAAAAGAGAAACATTATTATCTTGAAATTGAAATGCGTTCGG
>JAISQH010000485.1 GCA_031274385.1 Planctomycetaceae bacterium
AGGCAACAATCAAAAACGAACCGGAACCGCACGCCGGATCAAGAATACGTAACTTCTTAACCGTTTGCGGCGTTTGGGTTTTCAAAAAGGCTCCGACGGTATTGTCAACGATGTAATCGACAATATAAACCGGCGTGTAATAAACTCCGCCCGCCTTACGAATTTCCGGTTTTTCTTCAATTTTGATTTGATGTTTTGATTCCAGCCGAATTGTTTTACCCAAAAATCGTTCATAAACCGATCCCAAAATGTCCGCCGATATTTCTTCAAAAGCATAAGGTGCCGGAAAATAAAGTTGCGCAACGATTTTCTTCAACGGGGAGTCGTCGATTTTGAGTTTTGGTGTTACGGAATCAGGCTGACCGGATCGTCCTGATTCCGTACTAAAATAAAACAGACCGGAATCGTAACGAACATCCGCTTCGTAAAATAAATTGAAAAGAGCGTTATAAACATTTTTTCCTTTTGCCGCTTTTTCGATTCGACCATGTTTTTCAATACCGCGACCTTCACAAATCCGTAAAAAGACGATCCGGTCAATTGTTGCCTGCACGGCAAAATTCAGTTCGCGTTCCGATATTTTATTTCGTAACGCGATGTTTTCCGCAAGAATCGTCCGCCACGATTCAATATCCCGCAAGAACATCTCATCGACAAGAGCGGTTCCTTTTGACTTTCCCGGTTGGCGGAATTGCGCTAAGGAACCTTTGAGAACGGCGTTTTTCCCGAACAAACCGGTAATAAAATCCCAATGAGTCGGAAAGTCGGGATACGATTTACACGGAGCAAGATACTCTTCAAACGTACAATAAAAAATCCGTGACGTGTCCGCCCGATCATTCGGTAACGGCGGTATTGTTGTGTCGTAAACCGCAAACTCGGCAAAATTGGTCAACACGCAAAGCGGATGAGTTGCCGTCCATGCGTAACTTCGGACTTGAAAGGCGGAATCCTTGCTTTCTTTGATATTGATTGCCGGTTTTTTGGCTTCGATGAAGAGGAGTTTTTTCTCGACTAATTGAAGAGCATAATCAGGAGATTTGGCGCGCCCGTTCATTTGGATTTTATCTTCGACAACTACTTCTTTGAAGGTTTCCGGCAAAACTTCGGTGTTACCGATATCCCAGCCCCAAAGCCGGATCATGTCATCTAAAAATTCCCGCCGCAATTGCGCTTCGTTGTACTCAGCGCGGCAATAACTGTCCTGCTGTAAACGAAATTTTCGGATTAGCTCTTCGATTGTAACCATATTGTTCTTTTTGCGACCGGCTGTTTTAGGTAAAAATACGGATACGTTGTTCCAATGGATTGGAGTTTTTGGGGGCGGGTTCTTGGATTGGGGTTCCGAAGGGCATTTGGGCAATCAGTTTCCAACTGCCGGGAAGTTCCCATGTTTGACGGACTTCTTCGTCAATCAACGGGTTGTAATGTTGTAGTGAAACTCCGAGTCCGGTTTCTTCCAGCAACATCCATATTGCCAGTTGGTGAATCGCGGAAGCGTGTTCCGACCAAACCGGAAATCGGTCAGCGTAAGAAGGGTTCTCCGTCTGCAACAGTCGGACAACATCCTGATCCTCAAAATAAAGAACCGTTCCATAACCGGCAGCAAACGCATCGATTTTTTGTTCTGTGCGTTCAAAAGCAGAAGCGGGAACCATTTTCCGCAATGTTTCTTTGACAATTGTCCACAATTTTATGTGGTGCTGGTTTAGGAGCAACACAACACGGCTTGATTGCGAGTTAAACGCGGAAGGTAAATAAGTTACCGCCAAACGAATGATTTCTTCGATTTCCGTGTTGGTGACAGGCGATTTGTTTTCGATAGCGTAATAAGTACGCCGTTGCCGAATGATTTCTTTTAAGGTTTTTTCCATGTTTTCCCTGTGTTCCTTTTCTCCAAAATGTTTGTGAAATAACGATCCAAGTACCGCAACAGATACTTGAAAAACTTCACCAAGTATAAATGACAGCACTTCGTCATGCAAGACAGTCAATCTGCCAAGCCCAAAATAAAGTAACGGTCTCGTAACTGTCTATTTTAGTTTTGCCATATATTTGTTTTATTATGAAGTATCAAGTCGGCGTCGATATTTTTTGTTTTCTCTTTTTTATTAAAGAGTGATTATTGTGTTATTATTGAGTTTCCGGTGGTTTGATGATTGAAAAGAGGGAGATACTGTGGTTCATCAAACTGTTTGATCGTGAATAACGCTTGCGACACTCTTCATTATCAACGCTCCACTATCAACTAAAAACTGATGACTCTTTTTTTGTTGCAATTCTGTTCAAAATACCATCAATACAATTAGGACTATTTCATTCTTAATTGATTCTGTTAAAATGAATCAATCATTGAAAGGAGGAAACAATTTATGACACCACAAGAATTTCTCGAATTAGCCGAAAAAACAACGCCATAATCCCACCGGAAAAAGCAGAACAAATCCGGTAAGAAACTATCGAATTCTTTGACCATCATCAAATTCATACCGGTTGGCTGGGCGGTTGGTATCTCGTTGATACTCTTGCAACCTGGTACAAAATTTGCCGGTTTATTATTGGTGGGCTTTAAGTAACAACTGGCTACTGACTACTGACAACCGGTTGTTGCAAGAGAGCGGTTCTGTCAGTAGAATGATGGCAACTTTACAAACGATTTCAAACGAATACGAATCAAAATTGAGGAGATCATTCTTTCAGATGAACTATTTTGAAGGTGAAAATCTGTCACAGGATCCTGTTCATGGTTATATTCCGTTTTCGGCGTCCTTTGATGCTGACGAAATATCGGAACGGGATATTATTGATTCCCCTTGGGTACAGCGGCTTCGGCAAATTCACCAACTTCAAACCGCATGGCTCGTCTATCCGACAGCGGAACATACCCGGTTTCAACATTCGCTCGGAGCCATGCATCTTGCTTCGCGAACATTGGCACGGTTTTATCAAAGTCTGTTGGATGTTTGTCATGCTGCCGGAGAAACGTTGCCCAGCCGGAATTATCTGGAATCACTGACCCGTATGGCGGCGTTGCTCCACGATGTCGGGCATGGTCCGTTTGGTCATTTCTTCGATGTCCGGTTTTTGTCTGATTTCGGGTTGAACCATGAAAAACTCGGCGCGGAAATTATCCGGCAACGCCTTGCCCCCATGCTCCGAAAAATCCGGCGGAATCCGCTCGGTACGCTCGAAGAAAACGAAATACTTGACCCGGAGCAAATCGCCTTTCTGATTGTCCGCCCTTCCGCCACGCACGATTCTTCCGCCCCGCTTTGGCTGCGCTTGCTCCGAACCTTGTTTAGCGGATTGTACACGGTTGATAATATGGATTTTGTGCTGCGTGATGCGTTCATGACCGGATTCAGTTCTCAAGCCTTTGATATTGACCGATTGTTACATTATTCATTCTTTACCAAAAACGGTTTGACCGTTCACCCAAGAGGAACCGCAACTCTGATCCGGTTTTTAACGGTTCGGGCGGAATTATTTCGTTCCATTTATTTTCACCGCACGGTGCGGGCGATTGATCTTTTTCTCAATGAACTCTTTCTCGCAAGCCGGGAGTTATTGTTTCCGGGCAGCGGCGGCGAAGGAAGCCGGAATCCATTGGAAAATCTTGACGCTTATCTTCATTTTACCGAATGGTCATTGCTGGTTGATGTTTCACGCTGGGATCGTTCGCCCAATCCGAAAAAAAGAGAACTCGCCCCCAAATGGGCTGATTTTCTGACCCGCCGCGTCCCGTTCCACCTCGCAGCCGAAACAACCGCTCTGTTTTTCGTTGGTCAAAGAGAACAAACCAGCGTGTTTGCTGATGCCGACGCATTTCACCGAGCGATTGTTGCCGGTTTGCCGGAATCGCTGCAGTCGATTCCGTTTGAAGTCGATATTGCGAGACATCTGCACCGACCCGATTCGCATCGACCCGCCGCAGCACAAAACTTTTTGTACAACCCAACAACAGATCGGATCCAATGTCTTGATGAAGAAGAATTGTTTCGACATATTCCACAGAGTTACCGTATTTGCCGTGTTTATACCAAAGAAAAAGATCATATCAAACCGTTGGCTCAGTCATTGGAAACGCTGACACAAAACGCCTCGTCCGATGACGAAACAAATATGTAGAATCAGTAGCCGGTAACCAGTTGTCAGTAGCCAGTTGT
>JAISQH010000502.1 GCA_031274385.1 Planctomycetaceae bacterium
ATCAAAACGAGTATCTTTATCGTATCCAATTATCAATTTAATTGCGGCGATTTTTTCGTTTTAGAGGATTTTTAAAAATGAAAAACGAGGATTCTACCACGAAAAACACGAAATTTCACAAAAAAATCAATTGATTTTTTTGTAATATGAAGTGATAGAAAACTTCCTTGAGTAAAATAATGAATACCATCAAAAACAGAACAAGTTAAAACTAACCTTGAATTTCTTTGCGCCTTTGCGCGCAAGCCTTAAAACAAAATAGACAGTTACAAATTAACGCCCTTGTCGCACACAAACTCCTACCAAAAAAAATTCGAAAACTACTCGATTTACTGAAAAATACAATCGCGTAAAATAAGAAAGGGCAGAATTTAACAAAAAAATTGTTTATTTTTTCAAATTTTTTCACCACTGCGGAACTTGGGTTAGAGAAAAGGTCTAATAAAATCACAGTCAATCAGTTTAATCATAGTTCAGACATTCTTTCCTCATCTTCCTGTGAAAAATCTCATGTTCGAACAATGAGAGAACTTGGTAACTACTGTTTTCAATTTTCAATTCGATACGGTATTGCCGGAAGAGTTCCGGTTGGGTAACGAGTTTTTTTCTCGTCGTTTGTTTCGGCATCAACCACAACAATCAGATTGCCGGCAAGTAACGGTTTTCCGGCTTTTTGCAACATGTCCGCGTTTGCTCCGAATGTCAGAACGAGTTTTTTATTCTCTTGAGATTTTTTCTTAACCCAAAGTCCCGGCGGCGCATCCTTCAAATAAAAATTCAACTTCTGAGGAATCATCCCGACTGCCGATTCCCATTCAACATCAATTGATTGACCCGGTTTGAGATGGAGCGGCTCCGGCGATGATGGCTCCGGTTTAGATGGATCCGGCTGCGACGATTCCGGCGATGACGGAACCGGTTTGATGGGTCGGAAACCGGTTCCGTTACGCGAATTTTGCATCAACACCCAGAAATGGCTTGCCGGAACACGGTGATGATACAAAAACGCCTGTTCCATGTCGTCAACCGCATACACCGGACGCCGAACCGTTTGAGCGTCAGTAACCGCAACCGCCTCAAATTGAAGTTGAATCGCTTTGTTTCGCGGTTCTTTCGGAGTTGTTAATGTTGCGACAACGGCATTTTCACCGGCTTGAATGAGTCCGCCGTCAAGTTGGAAGCCCTGAGCATCGCCGACAATCCGTAACTCAATTGCTCCGTTGTACTCTTCGTAGCGGTCAGCATAAAACCAGATCGGTTCGCAATTTCCTGCAAAAAAAGTCAACGAAGACGGAGTTGTGTACACATCAAATTCCGGTCGCGGCTTTGAAATACGTAACCGGTAAGCGTAAGCGTTACCGCCCTGACGCGCCGCGTCGCCAATCCTGAGAATAAACTGTCCGCCGGTTGGCAACGTTAATGCGATTTTTGAATCGGCGTTGTGTGTTTGCGTTCCGAAAATCGGCGACATGTATTTTTCGTCAACTATTTTTCCGTCATCGTTTTCGGCAAGCAGTTTTCCGGTAGCGTCAAATAAGGCAATCCGTGAATCAAGCAGCGAATTGAGACGCCGCGCTGTTACTTCGATTGTCACCGACGCCCCTTCGTTTCCCGCAAATCGATAAAAATCGTATTCTCCCGGTTTGGAAATCCTGCCGTTAATAATGACGGGCATGGCAACCGGTTGTGCGGACGCGGCGGAGTGGTTGTTCTCGGTTTCAAACGTTTCGGGCAACGAATCAATTTCGTAACGGATCGGCAACGGCAGCCATTGCGACCCGATTTGCGATTGTTCACGAAAACGTTCCGCTCCCGGTGCGGTATTGACTTGAATTTCAGAGGCGGCGAGATTTTTTCCTTCCAGTTTTAGGGTTGGCGTTGCCGGATTTTCCTGCCTGAAACCAAGCGGAAACACGCTCTCGACCACCGGCAACGGAGCAATTGCAAGCCGATAAACGAAATCTTCCCGTCCCCGAAAAACGGAATCGCGGATTTCCGCAATATAAACAGCGTCTTCCGGCGGCGTGAAAACGAGCAGCGGGTCGGCGTCAAAACGGTAACAATCGGCGTATGCTTGTTCCTGTTCGTTGGCGTCGTACACCGTCAGTACCGCCTCGAACCAACCGGGAACCGCATCGGCAAGATACGGCATCAACTGCCGGGCTTGAGCGTGAAGAACCAGTTGTTCGCCTTTTTTGGCACGAAATTGAAAACGGTCAATATCGGAATGGAGAATTTGACCGTTGACCACAACCGGCGTATCATAAACAGGAGCCGGAAATTCCCGCATGAGACTGGCAATACCGTTTGTATCCATACTGTTCGGTTCGCGTTCTTGGACTTCGGGATGGACACCGACCTGAAAATACAACGGCGTGGAAAGCCCGGACATTGTAACAAGCCGCAATTCACGGTTGCCCGGTTCGGCATCGGGAGTAATTGTTACTTCCAGAATGACAACTTCCATCAGAATATCCGGCGGACGCCGCCACATTCCCGGTCCGTAAGTGAAATAGATCATTTCAAAAATTTCGTCAAACGGTACAAAAACATCCGGTTCGGCGATTTTTCGTAACCGAACATGCCGGGGCCAGACAAACGGCACGGCTTCGATTTCTTCGGTCGGATCAGGCGGTTTTGCAACTTTCGGCAACTTTTCGATCAGGTTTTTCATCAACTTACCTTCCGGTGAATCCGAAACATGACGGGCAGCCATTTCGCCGATACGGTTGCGAATATTATATCGGTCGCGTTGATCGAGGTTCCGAAAAGTGTACATGGTATCGATGATTTTTGCCGAGATTCCGTTACCGGAAAATGCGGCATCAACTGTTCGGATCAGATTTCGACCGACCACCCAGACTTCGAATGTTGTACCGTGTTGCCCTCCGGCGGGATAGACATAACCCGCTTTGGCGGAACTCTGTTTCCCGATTTGAGCCGGCAACTCCGATGGAATCCAAACAAAAACCGTAAGGAAAAACAAAACCGGACACAATTCTTTTACAATTTTTATTGTTTTCATAGTAACAAATGATAGAAAGAAAATTCATTTTTTTGTAACTGTCTCAATAAAGAAATCAAAACAAATAGTCATTATTTTTCCCTAGTCGCACAGCGACGGCATGATGCATAACCGGCGGTTGCGCATCATTACGTCGCTAGCGCGACTAAAATCTTGCCCCACAAAAAATGAAATAATCAACAATGTTTGTTATTCTATCGAAAATTTTAGGTCAAAACAATCCCCTGAAATATTCGTGAACGGTTATTTACCGATTAAACACAAGACTCTGTCCCGCTGTATTCAGAAGAACAACAAAAGACTTTCTAAAAAATTTTAAAAATTTTTTAAATAATTTTGAAAATTTCCAAGAAATCGTCTTGACATTCGATTTTGTTTCGAGTAAAGTCATAAAACTGTTTGTTCAGCGTTTTCAATCGCGGAACAATTTATTTGTTTGTTTGTGTTCAAAAGTTAAAGAGAAAAAATTTTTAACAAGGAGTAATGACCATGAAAAAAATTATTGCGACGAAAAACCAAATGTTAAGATGGGCAAAGACTGGGGGGGGGGGCTATCTATGGTAAATATATAAAA
>JAISQH010000530.1 GCA_031274385.1 Planctomycetaceae bacterium
TGTAATATGAAGTGATAGAAAACTTCCTTGAGTAAAATAATGAATACCATCAAAAACAGAACAAGTTAAAACTAACCTTGAATTTCTTTGCGTCTTTGCGCGCAAGCCTTAAAACAAAAGAGACAGTTACAATAATAGTTATAAATGACAACGTTTTAAAATAAACAGTTACAATTACGTTTTCGGTTATATTTCTTGGGAGCGATTGATGTCGAGGGCAACCATTTTGAGGAGTTGTTCGTCGTTCATTTCCGTAACGAGTGCTTCGCCGCCGCCTTCGATCAATTCACGAGCTAAACTCTTTTTGCTCTCAATCATTTCTTCAATTCGTTCTTCAACGGTTCCGCGACAGACGAATTTATGTACCAGAACGTTTTTTCGTTGACCAATACGGAACGCCCGATCTGTTGCCTGATTTTCGACTGCCGGATTCCACCAGCGATCAAAATGGATAACATGGGACGCCGCCGTTAAATTTAAGCCGGTGCCGCCCGCTTTGAGCGACAGAACAAAAAACGGCGCACCGGATTCCGATTGGAACGCTTCAACCATTTCACGGCGTTTTTTGATTGCTGTTGTACCGTCCAGAACAAGACCGGTTCGGTGAAAGACGTTTTGTAAATGAAACGCAATCGGCTCCGTCATCTCCCGAAACTGGGTAAAGACCAACACCTTTTCCTGCCGTGACGCAATCTCGTCACAAATTTCCTTTAATCGTTCAAATTTACCGCTTAATGCCGGATTGTAATCGCCGTCGCCAGTCCATTGCGCCGGATGATTGCAAATCTGCTTGAAACGTAACAAATACGAAAGAATAATGCCGCGTCGTTTGATTCCTTCGTGATTTTCTTTTAGGTCTTTCGCCAACTGTTCGACCGATTGCGAATACAACACGGCTTGCTTTTTACCAAGACCACACCACGCCGTGATTTCCGTCTTGTCCGGTAAGTCCGAAATAATCCGCTTGTCCGTTTTCAAACGCCGTAAAATGTACGGTTGCGTTAATTTCCGTAACGGAGCATAATTCGTAGCGGAATTTTTAGTCGAAAGCGATTTGACAAAAGCGGCAAAACCCTTGCTTGATCCCAGCAAACCGGGATTGAGAAAATCGAAAAGAGACCAAAGATCGGACAACCGGTTTTCAATCGGCGTTCCGGTCAACACGATACGGCTGCCGGCATTGAGTTTTTTAACCGCTTTCGCCTGCTTCGTACCGGCATTTTTAATCGCCTGCGCTTCGTCAAGAATTATCGTACTCCAACGCTTTGATTGAATCCAATTGAGCCGTTCCACCATGCCGTAAGTTGTCATCACAAGATCAATTTCGTGCCAATTTTTCGGTTCTTCGGTTCCGCTGCCGCTGGAATGGGCAATTCGCGGTTTCAAATCCGGCGCAAATTTTTGGATTTCCGATTCCCAGTTTCCGAGCAGCGATGCCGGAGCCACGAGCAATGAGGTTGTCAAACGCGAAGACGAATCGGTTGGACGTTTGAATTTCGGATTTTTTTTGAACGATAAAAGCAACGTAATGACCTGAATTGTTTTGCCAAGTCCCATATCGTCCGCTAAACATGCCCCCAAACCGAGTCGTGACATCAGATGCAGCCAATGAACTCCGATTTCCTGATACGGTCGAAGTGTGGCGTTGAGACCGATTTGATGAAACGAAAAATCTTCGCACTGATCGGGGTTACGAATCGCCGCAAGCGTTTCGGCAAAAGAACCAATCGGCATGACCTCCGACCAATCGCGAAATATTGTTTCTTGATCGAGAGCGTCCCACTTCCCGTCAACCGGCAAACCGGAAAGAAGTCTCATGCCTTCGTAAAACGATAAACCCTCTTTTTGTACAAGATCGTCTATCTTTTGCCAATGATCCAACGCCGCCTGAAGTTTTTCACGGTCAACTTCAACCCACTGACCGCGAAGCCGAACAAGAGAACCGTCAGCGTTCAATAATTCATTCAATTCTTCTTCCGTCAACGTTTCGCCGTTCAAAACCGTGTTGACACGAAAATTCAGAAGCGATGTGATGTTCAATATGGACGTTTCCTTTTTTGTCCCGATATTAACCCGAACTTGCGGTCTGGAATGTTGACGGCTTTTCCACCAGTCTGGAACACGAACAATCAAACCGGATTCTTCCAGTGACGGAATGTCTTGTAACAATTGATGTGCCTGTTGAGGCGTCCAGGCACGAGGTTGATAAATCGTTTGATCTTCAACCATATTCTGTACCCAAATACATTTTTCCGCCGCCGCTGTTATCGGTTGCAATAATCGGAGCAACGCTCCCCGATCTTGCACCGAAGCGTATTCGGTCAACGCCTTCGATAACGGTAACTGAATCGGTTTTGCACCGGCGGAAACTTTGTCCGTGTACGTTGCCATGAAAGCGAAGGGTCTGACCTCATCGCGTTTATTTTCGGCAAGGTGAAATGTAACGCGTCCGACTGTCCGCCAAAGCGGATTCTGCCGCTGAATCCAATCGGCGGCTCCAGCCGGATGTTGTTCGATCTTTTTATGGACAAACCGGTCGAGTTCTTTCCACCATTCGGTAAGAACTTCCGACGTAAGATATTCCGCGCCCGGCATGGGCGGAGCGTTAATCAGAAAAAACTCCATCTCGGAAACCGTCGGTAACGGAACCGTCGGCAACGGAACCGTTGACACCGGAACCGCCGACTGCTGAACCGTTGACGATGCTTCTGTTGCCAACTCCGGCATTGCCTTATCGCCGACATTTCCCAATTCGGGCAGATGACAAAGTCGGGTCAGATAATTCTTGGCAAAGCTTCGCAGAAAATCGAAATCGCTTGGTAACGCGGTTTCCAATTCGGTTGTTGCCAGAGATAACAGCCCTTTCGGATAGTCAAGATCACCGTTAAAGGCATTGCGAAGCCGGTTTTCCAACGCCGAAATCGTTTTTTCAACGTTTTTGTTTAATTTATCTGATTGATCTGATTGGTCTGATTGGTTAAAAATTTCCGGTTCGTCAAGATAAGGATGCCCCGCCGGAGAAATATGAATTTGAGGAAACATAAAAATGGAAAATTGACAATGGAAAGATTTTTAACGATTCAGACGTAAAATATTTTAGAGATGTTCTTTTGAATTTTTGGCACGTTTGTTGTAGATCATTTCGCAGATTTTGTTTCCGATAGGATTGCAAAGTAAGGCGAGGGCAAGTTTATATCGTAACGAGGGAATACAAACGACGTTGCGTGTTTTTCGGATGGATCGGAGTGATGTCCGAACAACATATTCCGCCGTAAGCCACGCAATACCCGGCGTTTTATCTTTTTGGAAGAATTTCATCAATTCCGTGTGGTGAAAACCGGTGTGCGTCAAACCCGGACAAAGTGCCTGAACCCGAACACCGTGTTTTTGAACATCGCATTGAAGGCATTTGGAAAATGATAAAACGTAAGATTTCGTTCCCATATATTCGGCACTGTTTTTACCGTACAAAAACGCGGCAACCGAAGAAAGGTTCACCAGAAATCCTTTTTTCCGTCGGCACATCGGAACCAACGCCGCACGGGAAAGCCGCATCAACGAAATAACATGAACCCGAATCATTTCTTCTTCGCGATCAGGATCAACATCAGGAAACGCATCTGCAAAACCAAATCCGGCATTGTTGATCATCCATTCGAGCGATTCGGATGTTTCAAGACGTTCTTCGAGGCATTTGACTTCTTCGGCATTGGAAAGATCGCAAATAAACGGCTCAACATGAACACCATATTTCGATTCAAATTCCGTTTTGATTTCTTCAAGAAGTTTCCCGCGCCGGGCAACAAGTAACAGATTGTATCCTTCGGCAGCAAGTTGTCGTGCAAATTCCTTGCCAAGCCCATCGCTCGCCCCAGTAATAACCGCAAGAGGTGATTGGGATTGGGTAAGAGATGACTGATTTTTTAATAAATCACTTGACATTATTTTTTCTGCTCCGCCATTTTAAGGATAAAAATTCAATCTTCAACATTCAATTCAGTTTGAGTATAATTTAACTTTTTCGATTGTCCAGTACCGTTTATTTTCAACCGCAACCAACTTTCAACTCAAAATAAATCAATCGGGAGATTTTGAATGTTCTTTCTTTTTCTTTTAGTTTTGTTTCTTTTTGTTTCCGCTGTTTTTGGTTCGGAGCGGTTTGAGTTTGAAGAAATTCAAATGGGAGTTCCGGTTCGGATTATTTTATACGCCGATTCTTCCGAAAACACCGCAACCAATTCAACGGTTCAAGACGCGGCAAAGGACGCGTTTGAGTGTTTTCGTGTGATCAATAAGACAATGAGCGACTATGATTCCGACAGCGAACTCTCACAACTCTCTGACAAATTCAATCTTGCAGGTAATCACCAACAGGAAGGTGTTCGTGTGAGCGATGATCTTTTTGAGGTTCTGAAATCGGCAAAAGAAATGAGCAACATTTCAGATGGGGCATTTGATATTACGATTTCGCCGCTTGTTCGTCTTTGGCGTCGTTCGCGTCGGCAAAAAGAGTTGCCGAAGCAGCAATATCTTGATCAGGCTCGGCAACTTGTCGGAAATCATCTTTGGACTCTGGACGAAACCACACAACGTGTTCGCCTGTTGAAGCCGGGCATGAAACTGGATTTGGGGGGTATTGCCAAAGGTTATGCGATTGATCGGGCGTTTGAGGCGGTTCAAAAGCACGGTATTGAAATAATTTTAATTGATGCCGGTGGTGATTTACGGGTTGGCAAGGCACCGCCGGAGGGTTGGAAAATTAACCTAAACGGTCAGCAAACCGTCTCAATGGAAAATATCGCAATGGCAACTTCCGGTGATCGTTTCCAATTTGTTGAAATTAACAACGTTCGGTATTCCCATTTGATTGATCCGAAGACCGGTCTTGGACTGACCACATCTTGCACTGTCCACGTAACCGCCCCAACCGCCGCACAAGCCGATGCACTGGCGTCAGCGATTGCTGTTTTGGGAGCGGAAAAAGGAATAGCTCTGATTGAAACTCATTTTACCAATAAAAATGTTGCCGTCAAAATCATACTCAACCAAACCAATCAAGTATTTCAATCAAAAAATTGGACTGAAAACCGTTTCTCCCGACCAAAACAACCAAAAACAGAACCACCCCCTAAATAAATCAATCATTTCGGGGGCAAGTGGTATGGGCGAGGGCAAGCCTCGCCCATACAATGGCAAAACGTGGATTCCGTTTCAAAATCAACATTCCCGTAGGGGCGAGGCTTGCCCTCGTCCCCAAAAACGGCGGATTCCGTTTCAAAATCAACACAAG
>JAISQH010000531.1 GCA_031274385.1 Planctomycetaceae bacterium
AAAACGAGAACTCCGTAGGAGTTCAATAAAAAGGGATTAACTCTGTCACAGTAACCATAAACATCAAATTGAACTCCTTCGGAGTTCCGGTAAATTTGTGATGGATACCCCCGTGCTGCGCTCCGCTTGCACGGGGTTATCCAAATGAAACTCCTTCGGAGTTGTTTTTATTCAATACCAAAACAATTTGCCAAAACATCAATCGTGTGACTGCCGAAAGTATAACTTGTCTTAAACTTTGATTAAGCTGATTGAATTGATTGATTTGATTGAAATCAAAAAAAATCAACTCAATCAAACAAATCAATTTAATCAAAGTTTAAGACAGTGTAATTTATTCGATCTACACCTTTCAAGAAATGATAATGGAATTTTCACACTCTCCACTATCAACTATTCACTCTCCACTATTAACTATTAACTATCTGACATGTCAGCGATTTATAATCCGACTAATCTGAAAGTTGACATTAGTTCGATGATTGGGCGATTATCGCTTCAGCAGACGGAGACGGCATTTTCTCAATCTGTTCGCAATCTTTCGTCCGGTCTTCGTATTCATTCCGGGCGGGATGATCCGGTTGGTTTTATTGCCGGAGCCGCGATGCGAACCGATATTGTTTCTCTTTCTCAAGCCGTTGCCAACTGCCAGCGGGCAGATGCGGTTATCTCAACGGTTGACAGCACCTTGTCGCATCTGAACGGATTCCTCAATGATCTTCGCGGCTTGGTCACACAGGCGGCGAACACCGGCGCCGAAAACAAAGAAACATTGGCAATGCTGCAAATCCAAGCGGACGCAGTGCTAAATGCCATTGATCTGTTGTCCAACTCGACGACGTTGCAGAACCAAAAGTTGATTGATGGCTCACTTGATTTCACAACTTACGGAATCAATGGAGATAAAATTGACCATTTGAGTATTAATCAGGCAAATTTTTTAGGACGAACTGAAAAAGATATCGTTGTTCAGGTTCTCGATCCGCCGCGTCAGGCGGAGCTTTATTATCCACTTGGGGCGTTAAAGAATGATGTTGTTCTGGATATTGGCGGAACCGGCGGTTACCAGACGTTTATGTTCGACGAAGAGGCGACCGTATTGGATATTGCCGACGCCGTGAACCGGTTCAGCGATGCAACCGGTGTCGCGGCAACCGTTTATTCAAAATCAATGGCGGGAACTCTCGGTCTGACTTCTTACGGAAAAAACAACGATGTCCTTCTGACGGCAAGCGAAGCCGGAACAGCAGCGGGAAATTTCGTTGTTCGTTACTCCGCTCCGAAGGAAGGCAACGAAAACCTGATGATCAATGTCTCTCCGTCAAGCGGTAATGAACCGGCGATTGTTGAAGTCGTTTTGCAAACGGAACTTTGGGAAAACGCCGAATATCATTACAACGGCAATGAAATTGGTATTTCCAACAATGAATTTTCAATCGCCGCCCGCTATAGCGGAAAAGACTTTAACGATGTTCAGTTTGTTTTTAATAACGTCTATGGAACAGAGCAGGCACCGGGAATTGATGTCGATCTCAAGAGTTCGCCGAAAACGTTCAATATCAATGTTTCCTATAACGAGGATGATCCGAATGATCCGGCAAACACAACAGTTAATGATCTTGCGGATTGGATTAAGGCGTCACCGGTTGCCAACACGTATTTTGAGTTACAAAATGCGCCGCTTTCTGATGGCAGCGGGGCGTTGATTCCGACCAAAGCGTTTGAACAATCGAAAACCGGAGTGGACGGCGGAGCGGTTCTGACGACGGCTGAACAAGTTGCGACATTCATTAACACGTCGCCGCTTCTCAAAAATTCTGACGGAACGGGACAATTATCCGCGACAATTCCGAGTGATTCCACCGGTTTGGGAGTTGTGTCGCCATTTAGCGAAGTTTCCTATTACGGCAACCCTCAAGAGAGTAATTATCTGCAATTTCTTGCCCCGCAAGAGACGCCATCCATTCGGTTTGTCAGTAGTCCGGGCACGCCGTTATCAATTGACGATTCGACGTATCCGCCTTCTTACGGTCATGCCAACGCTCGAATTCAGGGGTTGGAAGCGGGAACTTCTTTTACGCTTTCTGCTCTCTCGCCGGGTGCCGACAATGACCATGTTGCCGTTTTGCTCCGTGACCACTCGGAAGAGTCAGTCGTTTTCGATTCGGAACGCAACGCTGTTGTTATTTCGGTTGATTTTACAGGTCGGGCTGACGATCCTGAACGCGGCGATTTTTCAATGGATGATCTTAAAAAGCTTGTTGCGGAGGATCCGTTTGTCAGTTCCCGATTTAGTGTTACTCCGCTTATGTCTTATGATTCCGGTAATCCGCCGACGTTCAGCAATCCGGGTTATCGCGGGATTGACGCTCAGGTGGGTGAAATGTCCGGCGGTCTCCTTTCATCAGGAACCATTTTGGTACACCTTGAAACCGATACCAACGGCATTGTGAAAACAACCGCAAACGATCTTGTACGATTTTTTAATGACCCGTCAGACAGCGAATCAAAAGAAATCCTTGACCGATTGGGAATCAGCGTTTCGAGTCTTGATCCGAACAATCCTGATCGAGCCATTTGTACAACAGGACAATCCAATAACGGAATCGGTTTATTGAAACCGACTTATGATCCGGCGGATTTGAATTGTGTTATTGACGCGGGACAATATCCTGATCTTGTGTTTTCGAGTTATGGTGCTGATATTCGGGAAGAATATCCGACCGCAACTCTTTCCTCAAAAAACGGACAAAATTCTGATTTCACGATTACGGCGCGTCATGCTGGTGCGTCGTACAATAATACAACGGTTCGGGTGGTTTCGGACGAATCGGGACCGGTTGCTCAATACAATACTTCATCGAAAGAATTGATTCTCGGTATTCCGTCTTCCTCTGTAACAACGGTTGATGAGATTGTTGCGTTAATTAACAATGATCCGTTACTGAATTCGCAGTTTGTTGCATCGAGAGGCGTGTTGTCGGATGGCGAAGGGCGTGTTGCGATAGGTGATTGGGCAACGCTCACCGGCGGAGTCCAACCTGCCGATTGGCGATCCGAAGGAACCGTTGTTTCCGCCAACGGAATCAATGCCATGTTTCAGGTTTCCGCCAAACAGGCTGACGAACAATTTGTTGGTACGGAAGTCATTATTGTTGCCGATTTGAATGGTCCGGCGGTTTCTTACGATCCGCAATCGAAACAATTAACGATTGGAGTTAATCCGGTTGATCCGTCCACAGCGCGGGAAGTTGTCAATTTAATCAACATGACGCCGGAGATTCGTGATTATTTTGAGGCGTCTTTTCCTGTTATTGCGGAGGGAACATCGTTGGTTCCGACTGGCGAGGAACAGGTTCACATTGGTGATTCCGGTACGTTGCAAGTCCGCGCCGTTGGTTCAAAACTCGGTGCGTCCATGCTTGGTAACAGTGACAACACCAGTCTTGGTATCACGTTTCATTCTGTTGAATACGGCAGTCAGGAATTTGTGGCGGTTCGTGCGACATTGGACACTGATTTTCAGTTGACGGATCGTTTTGGTAACGTTACGGAAAAAACTTACGGAACGGATATTGTTGCCAAAATTGACGGTCAGTTGGCAACCGGCACAGGGCGGATTGCTTCGACGGCAACTTCTGATCTGGACATGTCGGTTTGGATTCAGCCGAACGTACAAAAAGGTGATGTCTTTGGTTTTCGCATTACCGGCGGCGGGACATTGATTCAATTTGGTCCCGACGCGGTTTCGGAACAACAAGCCCGGATTGCGATTAAGAGTGTCCATACGGTGGCGTTGGGCGGAGTGAACGGTTATCTTTCGCAACTCAAAACCGGTGGAGTGTACGATTTGTTGACTGACTCCGCCACCGCGTTCAAAATTGTCGAAGAGGTTACAACGGAAATTGCGAGTATTCGTGGTCGATTGGGTGCGTTCCAAAAGAATCAGATTCAGGCGAGTATGCAAAACATGGTGGACGCGATTGAAATTGAGACCGGAGCCAGAAGTGAGATTGTGGACACCGATTTCGCTGTGGAATCCTCCAACTTTGCCCGGCAACAACTCCTAATGCAATCAACCATCTCCGTTCTGCAACAAAGCGGACAAAACGCCCAATTATTGCTGGGATTATTACAACGCTAATGCCGGGACTTTCCGTTCCTTTAATAGAGTACAGGTCGCCTGACTTATCTCAATCTAATTGTTTCGGATTTTGTGGATTCTTCGCATTGCGGCTTTTATCAATACACTGTATCAATACCCTGAAAGGGTAACATATCATAGCGTAGGGCAACGCCCTCGTTATATCACACATCTTTTAACATACATTTTTTCAATAGTCGCGCAGCGACGGCATCATGCATAACCGGTGATGGAGCGCAGCGCAATCACCGGATCGAGTCTCCCCCAACGACAAAGTCGCGCAGCGAC
>JAISQH010000573.1 GCA_031274385.1 Planctomycetaceae bacterium
CTGCGCTACACCGCCGGTTATGCATCATGTCGTCGCTAGCGCGACTAAAATAGAATTGATGATGGCTCTTTCGTTTATCTTGTATTGTTCGTCTGGTTCGTATCTCAAAAAGATGTGTGGTATAACAAGGGGCTTGCCCCCGAAATGATTGATTCATTTCGTACGCTTGCGTTCGCTATCAATTAATTTAAGGGGAAATCTGTCGATTCCTATTCGTCGGGGGCAAGCCCCCGTCGCTAACGCGGCTTGTGTGATAGAACAAGAGTTGGCTCCCCTTGGTGTTTCGGAAAAACGAATTAGAATAACGAACTTCCATTAAAGGTCAAGGTTTAACAACTGCCCTGCCGATGTTCTTTCGCTCCCTTTCTCATAATTTTCAGCCGCAACTCTTTTCTGTTTTCAAAGAAGGCTACACGCCAAAACAATTTTTAGGCGACTTAATCGCCGGAATTATTGTCGGAATCGTCGCTCTGCCATTGGCAATTGCGTTCGGAATGGCTTCAGGTGTGACAGCGGAACAAGGACTTTACACCGCGATTGTTGCCGGTTTTCTCGTCTCGATTTTCAGCGGTTCGCGTGTCCAAATCGGAGGACCAACCGGAGCGTTCATCGTGATTGTGTACGGTGTTGTCCAAGCGCAAGGGATTCAAGGTCTCATGCTGGCAACCATTCTTGCCGGTATCATTCTGATTGTAATGGGACTTTGCGGACTCGGAACATTAATCAAATACATTCCCTATCCGGTCACACTCGGTTTCACTTCCGGTATCGCCGTCATTATCGCCGCCTCGCAAATCCCGCAACTACTCGGATTCTCACTCGGTGACGAAAAAATTCCGGCGGAATTCATTGAAAAAATCTTTTTCTTCTACAAACATTATCACACAACCAATTATTGGGCATTCGGTTTGTCCGCGTTTTCCATTGCCGTCATTCTGCTGACTCCGCAATTTACCAACCGTGTCCCCGGTTCACTGATTGCCGTTATACTTTGTACATTGCTGGTTTATTGCTTTCAAATTCCCATCGACACCATCGGGCAAACTCTCGGTAAAGAACCAACTCCCTTAGAACTCGGTTTGCCGACGTTTGCTATTCCGGTTACTGACTGGCGAACGGTGATTCCCAATCTTTCAAACATTTTCAGTGCTGCGGTTGCGATTGCGATGCTTGGAGCGATTGAGTCGTTGCTTTCGGCGGTGGTTGCGGACGGAATGACCGGCACAAAGCACCGCTCCAATACCGAGTTGGTCGCACAAGGAATCGCTAATATTGTGACGCCGTTTTACGGCGGTATTCCGGCAACCGGTGCCATCGCAAGAACCGCCACCAATATCCGAAACGGCGGACGAACACCCATTGCCGGTGTTATTCATGCCATTACTCTGCTCGCAATTGTTCTTTGTTTCGGAAAATACGCTGCCATGATTCCGTTGGCGGCATTAGGAGGCATTCTGGTTACGGTCTCGCTCAATATGAGTGAATACCGGCTCTTTGCCAAAATGATTTTGCGCGCTCCCAAAAGTGATACGGCAGTCATGCTTATCACGTTCTTTTTGACTGTTTTCCTCGATCTGACGATTGCGATTCCTGTTGGTTTGATTCTGGCATCTTTTCTGTTCATGCGGCGAATGGAACATCATTTCGGAACCGGGCTGGTCGATCAACAACTTTATACACTTAGCGACGACGACCCCCATGAAGACCCGATGGCACTTCGGTTGTTTGATGTGCCGGATGGTGTTCATGTTTATGAAATCAACGGACCCTTCTTTTTCGGGGCAGCCGGTAAGTTTCAATCCGCAACAGCAGGCGAAAAGTGCCGGGTCATTATTCTTCGAATGCGCAACGTTCCCATGATGGACGCGACCGGAGTCAACGCCTTAGAAGAACTGTTGCGGCGAACCGAAAAAGATAAAACAACCGTGTTGTTCACCGGAGTTCGTCCGCAACCCATGAATGTTATGCGAAAATACGGACTCTGGGATCGCATCCCACCCGAACACATTCATCATACCATCGTCGAAGCCTTGCCCTACGCCGCCGATCTCGTCGAAGAACAATTACAAAAAGAGAAAAAAAAGTAGTTAATAGTTAATAGAGTATAGTGAATAGTTTCGCAAGCGATATTCACTATACTCTATCCCGCCCTAAAAAGTAGAATTGTAGCAGACGGTTTTTCAATTGACAAAACCTTATTTCCAACCTGATTTTCCTAACAAAACAACCTTAGCAACCCATGCCCCACAGAACAACACCTTATTCCCTTATTAAGGCATTCAAATAAGGTAATAAGGTTGATTACTAGTGTCCCATTATAACGGGGTTGTCGTCATTTTTGTAAAGAATGTGCGCTTGCTCCATTAATACCTTCGCGAAATCAGCGAAAATTCGCCAGTCGCGATGTTTGGTTGCATTCGATAAATTGTTCCGTGAAATAGCTGAATGAATCCTCATGTGATACCATTTTTGAGGAACCGCCCGAAGGCAACTAACAACATCACGCAAACTTTCGCGATAAGTAAACTGAGCAAATAACATCACCCGAAAATAATCAGCACAACGAAAGTGCCGAACCCGATAATCACCTTGAGGCTTCTCGTCTGAAAGAAAGTTCCATTTTTTTCACGAGGTATTGACATGATTTTTTGATTTTGTTAGTATTGTCCTTGTTGTTCGTTTCTATCAAACAAGGAGGCAAAAAGATGTATTCACGTCTGGATACGAAAATGATTGTGACCATTAAAGATGCGGCAAAAGAAACTCAAAGGTGAAGCGAGGCGATCTTTTGAAGCACAAGTAACGATTGATTATTGTCACGGAAGTGCAAGGTTTGCCAAAACACTTTTTGGCTGGAAGCCGTAAACGATTCAAAACGATCTGGCGGAAAAAGAAGCGAAAAAAAACAAAACAACTGGCAAAAGAACATAACCAATGGCTTCAATCCGTCAACGCAAGATTCCTCTGTGAAAAAAACGGAAACAAACCATGGTTGCCAACGTACAAAATCTCCAAACAAGAATAAAAGTAACGTTTTATTTTGTTTTTTAATGGTTTACGTTTGTACTGATTGAGATATTGTGTCGTACGGTATTTTATTTTATGACACGGAATTGGCGACCGCTCAAACAATATAATTCGCTTGAAGATATTCAAGTATGAAGCAATTTTTTATTGTACTTATTTGCTCTTTTAAGAAATGAGTACGTTATCTTGAGTCTATTTCAAAATCTTGAGTCTATTTCAAAGGAGGTTCAACTGTAAAGTGTTGTGCTCCGCTTCCGGTAATTTCGCAGATCAAAGGCGTTTTTTCCGCAGAAGCGTATGGTTCCGCGATTAAACTGATATAGTTCATGGCGTCCGGTTCATTAGGCGAAGGGACAAAATTTTTGTCCGGAACCGATGCAAACGTAATGAAAACTTTATAAGTGCCGGTAGGAATACCATCTGCAACACTAATAGAACCAAGTACAAATTTTCCGGAATTGTCAAGTGCGCCTTTGGCAATATGTTTCTCCGACTGGAAAACAACCGTTCCTTTTGTTAAAGGTTGTCCATCAGGAAACGATACCGTTCCATATTCGCGTTGCCAATGATTGAACAGTTACAATCTCCGTAAATGATTATCTTCTTCACCTTCTGTACGATCACACGCCGACGGGTTCAATGGATTCTTGTGCGGAATCAAATTCAAAGTCGGCATTTTGTGTCCCTTCCGGCGGAACGGTAAACATCATTTCACCGCTTGTGGCTCGTCCCGGAATTTTATAGGGACATAAATTGATTTCTGTGGTCTCAGCAATATTAACCGGTTCAGCGTTGGGGTTCTTCCAGGAAAGGTAAACAGCATATTCACCCGGAAAAGCACCTGCCTTTTTATTTTGTACAAGCGACAAAGAATATTCACCCTGAGCATTGGTCAAACCAAAAGCAGCCGCAGGAGCTTGTCCATTTACCGCTTTTCCCTGAAACAGTACAGCAATATTGACACCGGGCTTTCCATCAAAAATAACCTTCCCGGATACCGTAACAGTTTTATGTCCGCAGCCGGTATTGAAAATAAGGAACAAACTAATACCCAAAAATCCAGAAAACAAAAAAAACTTCATTTTTCGTAAAAGTATTAAATAGTGATAAACTTCCTGCCTTCATGACAGGAAGTTTTTTTTACAAACAGTTACAATAAATAAACAGAAAACCGTGTTTTTTATTCCTATGGCAACCCGGCGACTTCACTGTCATTGATGGCACAAAGACAACCCCAAACACCGATCATCTGAAGGTTGGTTCTGTTCGCTGCATAACCAAGTCCCACATCTATCGTGTTGGAAATGAACCGTACCGAAGCATCTGCCATCGCGACATTTATTCCGTTGGCATGGTACGTTCCAGCGGAACGCCCACAAAAATACGCATCATTGGGACTGCTTTGACCACAAGTCAAAAGGCACCTCTCCCAATCGTGCGAGTAGAATGTCGCTGATTTCGGTGAAGCGGTATAAAGATGGTTGGTAGGAATACTCGACCAATAAGTGGCTCGACGAACCTGAATTTTCGGTTGGTGGCGTTCAACAAAACATGTGGTGTTTGAGGTTCCGTCTGTAACAGAAGCAAACGATTCAATAGATTTGGCTCCATCTGTTGTTGTACCGTTACCAACCATGTTATGAAAAATACCACGCATGTAGGCTCGTACGGTTCCTCCGGCTCCGCCATCCTGATCCCACCACCAACTTCCACCGGTATTGGCACCTGCAACGGCACGATAAGAAGTTTGATAATGTTCAAATGGCGTGTATTTGGTATGTGCCGGAGTTCCATCTTCCCGAATTTCCGTAGTCGGATATGAACGAATCCCGGCTCCGGGATCAGTAGGACACTCATAAATCATCATCCGCATTTGTGCCAATTCACGATTGCGTCCCTGATTGGAAGAACTAACAGCACCCGGCGAAGCATTTTCCATGCTTGCGGCTCCGAAATACATGTCATAAGCGGCTTGTTGTTCCATAAACGGAAGGATGGAAACTCCCCACATCGAATAGTAACGCCAAAGGCAAGTGTTCGTCTCTCCGTTGTTTCGATCAACTGAACCAAATGGAAATTGCTGATTGACATCGTGGTAGTTATGGCAAGCAATACCCAACTGCTTCATTTTATTGGAACACTGCATTCGTCTTGCCGCTTCGCGCGCCGCCTGAACCGCAGGTAACAGAAGAGCGATTAACACACCGATAATCGCAATCACGACAAGAAGTTCGACCAGTGTAAAGCCGAACGGTGAAGAACGAATGAGCAATGAGAGATTTTTAATACGGCATTGGGGAAGGAAAAAACTCTCAGGTTTTTTTATCTCTTTAACATAGATAGCCCCCCCCCCCCCGTCTTTGCCCAGTTTAACATTAAATTTTTCATCTGAACGCTCCTTTGTAATAAAAGTTTTTAGTAAAGGTTTTTAGTCAATAGTCAATAGTTTTAGTAATTGCAATTGTAATTAGCAAACAGTTTACACTTCGCATCGTACAACAGTGACTTTATGACTCAGCAAATCAATTAGTTTAAAGATTACACAAAAAATATTGAAAGTCAACACAACTCTTGGAATTTTTTTTTCTACCGTTTGTTTAATGGCGTTGGCAATCACTTTTCATAAACGGAATGGTAGAAATTTTTGAATTTTCTTTTTATCCGGCGATTCGGGTACTGATTCGGTTCGAGGGAACAAATGTCGAATCGGAATGATTGTACAAACGGTATTGAAGAACATAAGCGTCCTCGTTCATGTCTTCATAAAAATTTTTGATAACAACTGTTGCACGAAAACCAAGTGCACGGAAAAAAACTAAGGCAGGAAGATTCGTCTCGCGAACCTCAAGAACAATCCGGCTGCGGCGTTGATTGGCTAATTTGCTGACCAGTTTTTGAATCATCTGTCCCGCAACACCACGCCGCCGAAATTCCGGCGATGTCGCAATATTCAAAAGATGAATCCGATTCTTCGGAACTTCATATATCATAAAACCTACCACACGACCCTCATACTCGGCAACCATCCCAATACAATTGCGCTGCCGTAAACAATGAATAAAATCTTCCTCCCGCCAAGGAAATTCAAAACAAGATTGTTCAATCGCCAAGACTTCAGGAAAATCCCGCCGAACCATCCAACGAACATACACTTTGATTTCCTTATTGTCATGGCTATGACTCTTATCACTGTCATGCAAATCCATTCTAAAAACCTCCACAATAAATTCAGGTGTTCGAAGCCAATCACAACCCTTGTCGGCTTCACGTAAAATCATTGGGATAAGATTATCAAATTTTTCAAAAAACTCCAATACGAAAATCAATATTTTTAGCAAAATGTTTCGCCCAATCCCTTACCCATTTTGACAAATTTTGACAAATCATTGCTTTGAGCGAACCATCTCCGCTAAAAAGGGTTCTTTTATTTATTGTAGAGGCAATCCCTTGCGGTTGCCTCGAACGATCACACCAATTCAGGGCGACCGCAAGGGTCGCCCCTACGGTTAAATGGTTCAATAAAATCGTTCCCACAAAAAATGAAATAATCAGGCATATTTCATCTGTTTGCGCGAAAATAAATGATGGAAAACGGACAGTGGAAAAAATTTTTCAAAAAAAGCCGGGAGGGGGTTTGCATTGACCGGCTAAATACAGTATAAATGAAAAACAGTGTTTGGTCTTTTCAAGATCAATCGGAAAAATTCAAACTGATTGATACAGTGTGGTCTGTATCAGGTTTTTTAAACGTTCAAGGAGATTCGAAAACATGAGCCAACAGAGAATTGATGTAAAAAAAGTTGCCGATATTACGATTGCCTCAAGTCGGGATATGAAACTTAATGACGATCTGGTCATTCAGGAATGGGGCGATCAACTTCTCGCCCTGTTTGATGACAAAGCCTGCCGAAAACTGTTGGTTAATTTCGAGCGGGTTCTTTTCATGTCCAGTTCCGCACTTCGGGCGTTGATCACGCTCAACAAAAAAGCAAAAGAAGCGAAAGCCTCGCTG
>JAISQH010000014.1 GCA_031274385.1 Planctomycetaceae bacterium
CTGGAGATGATACCGTTTTATAGGCGGGAAAGCAGATATTGCGCAGTCCGCAAAAACTGCCCGGATTAACGTCAAGTTGACAAGGAAGTCTCCCATGACTCAGAAATTTTTCTGGTTCACGTCAATCGTTGCTCTTTTAATTGCTGTTGCGGTCGGAATTCGACCTGCACTCGCCGCCGAGTATCACATCGGAGCAGGGCAGCAATACGCCAATCTTGCAGCGTTACGGGCTGCCGTAACTACTTTGAATAACGATACACTGATTTTTCATGACAATGTTGATGCCTCGTTGGCGGGAGGACAAGGAACTTTTTCGGTAAGAGGAACCGTTAACATCATTTCCAATATTAACGGAACAAAAAGAACAATCTCGCAGTTATCCGGTTACAGTAACAGAGTCTTTGATGTTTATGGAACACTCAACATTAGTTCCGATATAACCTTTGACGGCATTCAGAGTACGTCAAGCGGAACAATGTTTATTCAAAATGGTGGTATTGTTAATGCCGAAGGAGTAACTTTTACTAACAATGTTTCACAGATATTCGGTGGAGCAATTGATACAAATAGTGGTGCAAGTTTCGTCAATGTTCGCGGTGCCCATTTTGAAGGCAATACTGGAGGGCGGGGCGGCGGTGTCGAAATTTATTATACTGATGCTGCTGATTTTACGGATGCAACATTTATTAATAACACCGCAACAAGTGAACCCGGCGGAGCAATTTTCGTAACTGGCGGAGGCAACACAACAAACATCATCATGGGAGCAACTGCCGGAAACATTTCACTTTACGAAGGAAACAAATATACGAATCTCTCTGAAAATCTGGACATTTACAATTCACTCCACTGTACCGGTTCGGGAACATATAACATCAACATCGTTACCGAAGGAGCCGTCAGAGATATTAACGGAACAATTACGAAAAATGCGGGTATTCTTGATCTTAAAGACCCCATTTTTTTACGTGAGGGTTATAATTATCAAGTTAATATTACGAAAACAGGTGAAGGAATTTGGAAACTTGGCGGAGATTCGCAAATCAATACCGGTAGCGGTCAAGCCGCCATTTCAATTGATCAAGGGCAACTTTTTCTGTATCAAGATGCCAAACTTCAAATGACGGGCGAGCATGATTCCTTTACGGTTCAAAGAGGAGCAATCGTCTATTTTGAAGGAAATAATGTTATTCAGGGAACTTCCGTCCTATTTAACGCCGGAGCCTTAATGACATTCGATTTGTCTTATTATTTTCCGAACGATTATCCTGCTCCCGCCGAAAATACCGATACACCAATGCTTCGTTTGAGCGGCGAGACTCTTCAAGTTACCGGAACACGAATTGACGTGAATGGACTTCCCAACGATGAACGCCGAAACGGTGACTATGTTTTAATTGAAGGAACTTCGCCGTTGACAATTGGTGATTTCAATTTGTATATTAGCGGAACAAATATCGATGTTAGCGGAACAGTCAGTGATCGATTGGGTTACAGTCTTGGACTCCGAACCGATGAGTCGGGGAAAGTCATTAACGATAAACAACTTGTTCTCAGTATTTCCGAAACAGATAATACCGTTTTGAGATGGACGAGTTCAACGCCAAACGGTCAATGGAGTGTCATTGGCGATAATTGGACACTTATTCGCGACAATACGACGGATTCGTTTATTCCCGGTGATACCGTACAATTTTTCGATTCCGGCAGCCATACGATTGAATTACTTGAAACGGTTGCCATCGGACACAACAGCGTTACGGACACGGCAGGTAAAACTTGGTACAATAATATCAATGACCATACCGGAATGCATGTTTCCGGTGACGGAAACTGGACGTTCACCGGAGTCGGTTCGATTACTGACTATACGATTACCGGTTCTGCCGCACTGCTCTTTGACGGAACCGGTTCGCTGACTCTGGCAAATCGTAACGCCAATACGTATTCCGGCGGCACCAATCTTGCCGGAACCGGAACGCTTAATGTTTCACGGGGTGACCAACTCGGACTTGGCAGCGTCAATTTTCTTAATAACGGAACTGCCGATCAAAAAACCAAACTTCACTTTAACGGAACAACAACTCTCACTCAACAACTCATTGCCGAAAACGGAAGCAAGGGGCTTGTAACAGTTGATAACTCGAAAAAACTAACCATCACCCGAACCGCAAACGAAACCGAAACACTTGGTAGTGCCGTGTACGTTAAGACCGGCGGTGAACTGACGATTCAGGCAAATGCAGGAAGCCGAAGCGAAAACATTGTCTTCAATCTAAACGGAACAAAAAGTGACGGTTCGCTTCTGGAAAAAGGCGCAGCGGTCTATGTTGAAAGCGGCGGTCGTTTCAATGCCTCCAATACTGCCTTTACGAACAATAAAGTTCAGGACGGCGGCGGAGTCGTTTATAACGAAGGAATAACAACGATTCAATCCGCAACCTTCACCAAAAATACAGGCAGTGCCGTCAGTGCCGCCGGAAATTCTCAAACGGAAATTCTCGATTCGACATTTACGGACAATATTACCAACGGAACAAGCGGCACCATTCATTATCAAGGCTCAACCGGCAATAATTCTTCCCTGACAATCGGCGCAACAGAAAATAAAACAACAACTTTTTCCGGCAATGTAGCGAATAACGTTGCCAATTCAATCTATATTACTGCGGTCAGTAATGGTACGGCAAACGTGATTATTGATACCAAGTCCGGCGGAGTTGTCGATATGCGTGATCCGATAGCAACCGGCAATTCTAATTACCGCGCCAATATTACGAAAACAGGTGACGGAACATGGAAACTCGCCGGTGATAATGTTTTCACTGCCGGTAACAGTACAACTTTTCAAATCAGTGCCGGAACAGTTGATCTTTACAAAGCAGATACAGACAACAAAATTGAAGCCGGAAAGATTACAGCAGTTACAAATGGTTCGTTCGTTATTGATAAAGATGGAACATTAAACAGTTATGGCGGAAACACAATTAACGTTTCGACAATCAATCTTGCCGACGGAGCAACATTGGGTTTTGATTTGACAACATCGACAACAGCCGTACCCGCAACATCTGAAACACCTGCAAAAGAAGCTTCGCCCGCTTTGTTGAACCTTACCGCCAGTACTTGGAATGTTAATAACTGGAAGCAAAATATCAATCTTCTGGCTCTTAATACCGAGTATAAAAGCGGCGTGTTTAACCTGATGACAGTCGAAGGTGCGACGATCAATGTTGATAACATTGTTGATAACATGACGCTTCTGTATCGCGGTGAAGAAATGAAACAATTCCGAACACAAAACGGAGAACTTCAATTTGATACACAAACAAAAACGTTACAAGTTAAAATCTCCGACATGTCAGATAATGGTGTTACAAAATGGACGGGACAAAGCGGAAACTCAACTTGGGATGCAACCTCACTCAACTGGGAGGGGCAAGGTGATCTTATCGATACGGCACAGTTTCTTCACGGTGACGCTGTTATTTTCACCAATGACGGAGCCGGAACAATAACCATTAACGCAGGCGGCGTCGAAATTGCACAACAAATAACTCAACAAGGAACGAATCCCGGAATGGTTGTTAATAATTCACGGGAAGGAGAAAATAGTAACGATTATGTTTTCACCGGCGGTTCTATTAACGATCACAAAAAAAGCGATCCCGATAACAAAACCGGCGGTTTGCTCAAACAAGGTTCCGGTACGGTAACTTTCACACAAGAAAACTATTTCAGCGGCGGAACCGTGATTGAAGGCGGAAGGGTTGTTGCTCAAAAAGTAACTTCACTCGGAACCGGTGACGTTACGTTAAAAAATAGCGGTACGGTACTTGAATTCAATCTCGATGTCGAAAGCGATGGCAAGTTCGATCAACAAATTAGCGGAAGCGGTCAGTTGGTCAAATCGGGCGGCGGTTCGTTGACGTTGACAAATAATCAAAATCGTTACACCGGTGGAACAACGATTCTCGGCGGGACATTGATTGCCAAAAATTTTGATGCAATTGGAACAGGTGATATTATAACGGGAATTGATGATCATTCCGGTACGATTGTTTTTGAATTAGAAAAAAATGAAACATTTAACAAAACAATTTCAGGAACCGGTGCGATTAAAACGAACGGAAAAGGACAGTTGACCTTATCGCAAGAGAACAATTATTCCGGCGGTACAACAATCGGAACCGGTACGGTAATTCTTGCCAAGAATCTTGCGGCAATCGGAACCGGTGATATTCGTAACGATGGAAAACTGATATTAGACATCGCGTCTGACGGGGTTCTTGTTCAATCTCTTACCGGTAACGGAAATCTTGAAAAAAAGGGAAACGGAATTTTGGAACTGAAAGAAGCGAACTTGTTTTACGGCAGTACAACGTTGTCAGCGGGAACGCTTCTTTTGAACGATGAATCGACGTTGCAAAACAGTTTGCTGGATTATCGCGGCGGAAATTTGGACATCCAAAAACTGGACAGTCTCAAACTTGGCGGACTTGCCGGAACACAAAATCTTTCATTGAACAGTTCCTCAAATGAGCCGTTTGCTCTGACAATCGGAGCAAGTGATGTTGATTCGTGTTACAGCGGAAAGATCAGCGGAGTTGCAAGCGTCACAAAAATTGGTTCGGGTACACAAATTTTTTCCGGTAACAATACTTATTCCGGCGGAACGCTGATTTCGGGCGGACGGCTTGTTTCGGTTGGTGTTTCAGGTTTTGGAACTGGCAATGTCCTCAACAACGCTGAAATGGGTTTTGAAATCAATACCAGTGAAGAAACGTACGAAAATTTGATTGTTGGTTCCGGTTCGCTGTGGAAAACCGGTTCCGGGACGTTGAAACTAGTTGGTGAAAATGATTACCAAGGCGGAACAATCATCGAAGACGGACGACTTTCCGTTTCAACAATCGATTCACTGGGAACCGGTTTTGTTTCTCTCCGAAACGAAAAAGCCTCCTTGTACCTTGATATTGCTGCGGATGAAACGTTTTCTCAGAACATCAGCGGAGCGGGGTCTGTTTATAAATCGGGAACAGGAACATTAACGTTCGAAAATAATTTGAATGTAACCGGATCGGCTCATGTTCTTGATGGAGCCATGTTTGTCAACGCCGAAGCGAAAACGGCAACAACCGTTCACGACGGTGCCGTACTCGGCGGGCGCGGTTTCATCGATAATGATGTTACATTTTTGAATGGGTCTTCGCATGTTATCGGACAGAAAGACAACGCGAAACTTGTTGCATTCTCGGCAAAAAATGTTACCTATAAAGGCGGTTCAACCGTCTATGTCAAGGTTGGTATGAACGGCAACGATCAAGTGATTGCTAAAAACGGGTTCAATTTTGCACAAGGCGGCGGAGTGGTCAATGTTGTTCTTCTCAATCTTGGTCTCCATGACTTTGACCCGGAAACAACAAAGTCCCCGACCGAATACACTATTTTCGTTGCTGAAAGCGGAAAATTGTTACTTAACGGAACACATATCAGCAGTTCCGAAAGTGATTCCGATACATTAACGATTGACGATGTTAAAGGTGAAGTCCGATTCTTGGCTGCGCCGGAGGAAGGGTTGAATGTTCTCGGTTATTCGGTTAAAACAATCGGCGATGTAACAAGAAGTTTGTCATTAAATCTTGCCGCCACCGGTCCCGGCGCGGTTGCCTATCTGAACTCCAATCAAAGAGCCGCTTTACAAGGAATTGGAGACGCGGAGATTTTTGACAGGATTTATTCGTACAACAAAGAGTCTCGCGGCGCGGTGATTGACCAGACAATGCCGATCATTCAATCCGCAATGCCGTTTTTGTCGGAACGGAGTGTAACACAATTCAATCTTGCCGCGTTTGAACGTTTGCGTTTCCTTCGTGAACCGCTTGCGTTGACGGATCGTGAAGTCAACGCCTATCGCGGCAGTTCGCATCGTTTGGCTCACATTCATTCACGAAACAATTATCTATGGTTTCAGAATTTCGGTGACTTTATTCGAATGAGCGGCAGGAACGGCGTCCCGGAATTTCAAGCCGATTCGTATGGTTTTAGTGTCGGTATTGATCGCGGTATCAATCACCATTCCTCCGTCGGTCTTGGAATGGGCGGCTATTTCAGTGACATAAACGCCAACGATATTTATCAGAAAGGCGATACCGGTTCTTATCTGATTTCGCTGTACGGTAATTGGATCAATGACGACAATTGGATGATGACCGGTTCAACCGGTTTTGTTTTCAGTTCGTACGAATTGACGCGAACGGCTCCGACATTCAACACAACACTCAACAGCAAACATTGCGGCACCACTCTTTTCGCTTCATTAGAAGGTTCAAAAAAATTACTGTTCGGAAAATATGAAGTTTCACCGTATCTCGGAGCGGATTTCATTTGGCTTGGCGAAGAAGGTTATCGGGAACGTACAGTAACCGGTTTATCAAGTATGGCGTTGAATATTAAAAGCCGCGACACGTTCACGGTTTTGAGTACAGTTGGTGTTCGGCTGGGTCGATCCATGCGGCTGCTGGGCGGCAACCTCGTCAATCCGTCTTTGTATGCCGCGTGGATTCACGATTGGACAGAAAGCGATATCGTAACAACCGCGTCGTTCTTCGGTGAACCGGCGTTCCGAATTCGCGGCGCATCCATGAACCGCGACCGCGCTCAATTGGGTGTGAATCTCAATATGACCTTGAATAAACGAACAGATATGTTCACCCGATTCAACGCTGAATTGGCAACTCGATACAGCGATCTGAGTTTCCATTTGGGTATTCGTTTCGGATTCTAACCATTCATGGATATTTCACCACAAAGCCGCGAAATAACCGAAAAATTTCCGCAAACCGCGCGGATTCGCAAGTCGCCGGAGTTTAAGCGGGTTTTTGATGCTCGTTGTTCGGCAGCCGATCAGGTCTTAATCGTTTTTGCAATTCCCAACGGCTTAGAACAAAACCGGCTGGGACTTTCCGTTTCCAAAAAAGTCGGCGGTGCCGTGACCCGCAATCGTTGGAAACGGCTCATTCGGGAAGCATTTCGAAAAATTCAATACGGAATTTCCGAAACAGGAGTTTCTGAAACAAAAATTCCCGAAACTGAAACTTCCGAAATCGGACATTCCGAAACATTTGATTTTGTCGTTATTCCGCAACGCAATACCGCACTGCCAACCGCCCAAACAGTAAAATTGTCGCTCCAAAAATTGGTTAATAAGTTGATCAAAAAGAATAGGATGCGGTTCTAAAACGAGGCGTTTAATCCGTCGGCGACATTTCCCAGCGAATGCCATGTTGTCATATCTATTGTATTTGTAACAAATCGAATCGAACCATCGCCAAGACCGGCATTGACTCCGCCGGAGTGCATCGAACGCGCCGGGCAGATAACTGTACCGTCAAAAGCAGCACCGGCTGTTGCATTTGTTCCCGCCGTCATGGTTTTCCAATTCGGCGGAGCAATCATATTGAACAATGTTTGGCACGGAACCGGCATTCCCCAACTTTTACAGGAAACATCGGGATGAAAATTCGGACTGCTTGCTTTTGCCGCAGTGGTGATGTCATCCGCCAATTTGTTGATTGCCGCAACAAAAACTTGCTGCTTTGTTGTGTTACGGCTTGGAAGGATCGAATCCGACGGCAAATCACTTGGTAATGTGATTCCCCGTAAAATTTCACTCATTTCAAAAACGCCGGAAACCTTGTTCGGTACATTTTCCGAAGCAAAAACCGTATTGGATGTTCCGTCTTCAATATCGCCGAATGTCCGATAAAATGCTCCCCGACCATTCGGAAACGGTCCCGAACCGCAGTTTCGCGGAGTTACAGCGGCATAACCGCCGCCGCCAGCTCCCTGAAGCGTATTGGGAATCGTTCCGATATTGAAAACGTAATTGTTGACAAGCATTGTGTCCGTCCAATTATAAGGATTGGGCGCGGAAGGACACTTGAACGAGCTGACCGGAGCCAAGCGGGTTCCTTGACTGACACCGAACGCCGTCCACGAAATATTTCCGTACATTGCAGACTGTTCCACAAAAGGAAGAAGGAACATGTGGATGGTGTGACCACGATAGGCGGCGTTGTTATCCGTTTGAGCCGCATCCAACATTTGCGGACTGAACAGATACGAGCGCGGAAGTGCTTTATGGACATCGTGGTAATTAGTTCCTGTTGATTTTACGTTTTGAAAGCAATATTGTAACAGTATGGATTCTAAATGTTTTGATAACACCAAGTTATGACAAGTAACATAAATATCGAACAAGAATCAGAGTGACAATTTCACCCTTAAAATGGGCATTTTAAATTTGTACAGACTTTTTCGGGAATTTAAGGAGTTTTGTCATGTTGCAAGAATAAATTTGTTGTGTTACGTTTTTATCGATAGCGAAATTACCGCTCCTCGTTTCCTACGGAAATGACAGTGCGACAAGTAAATATGTTA
>JAISQH010000026.1 GCA_031274385.1 Planctomycetaceae bacterium
TTGACAATAATGAAACAAGTCTATTTATTTTTCGTTGCGAATAAAGACATAAAAGACGCAAAGAAAATCAATCCGTTTAGAATCAAAACCTTCGTGTTCTTTGCGCCTTCGTGCGAAACATTAAAAAACAAAATAGACAGTTACCTTCGACGATCTCAATTTCACGTTGTGAGTTCGATCATTTCAAACTCACCCAACCCTCCATCTTCAATCTCCATAATTTATCGTAGCAATATTTCAGTGTCGTCTCAGCCTTTGCACGAGAATGACTCTTCAAATAATTATTACGAATATTAATAACGTCTTTTAATCGTGACAGTTTTGACTTGCGGTTGTCGGATATTTCTGTTGCACGTATTGGATTACGTTTCAAAATGTACCGCTTCGTCTTGTCGAGAATCACTTCGCTGATTTGTTCGTCGAATAACGAAATATGAAGCACTTTTTCTTTGAGAAGTTTTTCAGTTTGTACTTTCGTCAATACCGTAATAAAATCAAAACCAACCTTCGCCAACTCTTTTTGTTGTACACTTTTGATCATGCCGCGATCACCCACAAACACAACCTTTTGCTCGTAGCAACGTTTTTGGGTCGCTTCATAATGAGGAGAGAGAATTTTCTCATGACATATTGATTCCTTTCAATATTTTTCAAAAAAAATAAAATAATCCACCCAAACCACCACTCCAATCAATCTCGCGCATTTTACAAATCTTCACAAACTTAATCAATACAAAAAAAGATGTGTGATAGAACAAGGGCAAGCCCCCGTCGCTAACGCCAATTTTCAATTAAAACAACGCTTGCGTCCTCCATTTTCAATTGTCCATTGTCCATTTTCAATTAAAACGCGATCCGCCGGTTATGTATCATGCCGTCGCTGCGCGACTAGTACCAAGTTCTCTCATTTTTCGTGCCTGATTTATGGGATTTTTCACAGGAAGGTAAGGAAAGATATTGGAAGGTTGTCTGAACTTTGATTAAACTGATTATACTGATTGACTGTGATTTTATTTTTTACCGTCAATCAGTGTTAATCATTAAATCAGTTTAATCAACAGTTTAATCAAAGTTCAGACAACCTTCCATTACCTTGCTGTGAATGATTCCCCCAAATAACAATCAAGCAATGTAAATGATAAAACATTGTACTACTGACAGTTAATCCGGCATGGGATACAGAGATTTTTGCCGTTGGTTAGTTTGGGGTCGTTTAAGAGACGCGTCTCCATAACAAGTTCGCCGCAATGGTCACAGGGACGGCTTTTGTGAATCCGGGCGGTTTCCGGCATTGGAATCTGAACAGGACAAATTGAAAAAATCTTTTCAAACTCCGCTTCCAAAATCCGTTCAATCATTTCTTGTTGGAGTTGCCGGCGGCTGATTTGGTCGTTTGGGTCGAGTTTTTCTTGCCTCTCACGCAAATCGAGAAGCAAACCGCCGCGTGTCACTAATCGCGTGCTTTTACCATCGTTGCGCCGGAAAAACGAATAAGCGTTCTTGCCGTAATCGAGAAAAATGAGATTGCCTTTACCGAATGTGCAACCGACCAAATATTGAATCGCATCCACTGCGCACATATCTGTTTCCACCACAGCGGCAATTTCTTCATCCTCTGCGTGACCGAATTCACGAAGCACCCACTCGCCAACCCTCATTCCAAAAGTTAAACCGGGGCAATGATGACCGTGAAATGCAACCGTTCCATCTATTTGTTGTTGATCCAGCATGTTCGTTAAGAATGAATTTGTTTTCGGCAGTGATGCGGAAATAACATTACGTTTGTTTTGTTATTTGGGGAAATATCGAATACCAAAGTTGAAATAATCAAGTTATACTTTATCCTACAACAAATTGTTATTTTCGTAATACGGATTTTATAATCACCTTATTTCCAACCTGATTTTCTTACAAAAACAACCTTAGTAGCCATTGATCATAAAAAAGATCAACCTTATTACCTTCTTGGAATGCCTGAATAAGGGAATAAGGTTTTGTTCTTGGGGACATGGGTGCTACTAAGGTTGTTTTGTTAGGAAAATCAGGTTGGAAATAAGGTTTTGTCAATTTAAAAACCCGCTGCTACAATGCTACTTTTTAGGGCGGGGTAGAGGATATTACTGACTGACTACCGGCTACTGACTACTAACTTTTAAGAAGGTCAACACACAGATTGATGTCATCAACAATTTGGAAATCATACATACCAACACAAATAAAATCGGCACCGTTTTCAAAAGCGAAACGGAACCCGTCTTTGGGTTTAATTGCTCCGGCGGCAAGAACCTTGAACGCAATCCAAGGTTCGGGACGGTTGTTCATAAATTCGATGGTTTCGTTCGGATCACGGCAAAAGATATTGTCATGTTCCTCTTGACCCGGTTTCGCTGACCAATACCGATGATGATGGAATGTTTTCATCCAGTAATCAGGAATAATCCCCTGAGCAACACAGGCTTGCAATGTCTCAATCCGATGAGCAGCAATACCAACAGGAATCTCATTTTTCCGTGTGAGTTCGACGCACCGGATTATCGTTTTGAAGTCTCCTTCCTTGACAAGACGGTCTGCCGCTTCGCCCTGAAGAACAACAGAAGAAGCATCATGGTCTATCGATTTCTTGAAATTTGCCAAAATCTGTTCCGACGTTTTGCCGCTGCAATTGGTCATAAATTGGAGGGTTCCATCGGCTTTTTCCCAGTATTCGTTGACCAGTTCGCAAAGGCTCGGATTCATCAGGAAGGTGTTAATACCGCACGCTTCCGCCAGTTTGAAGGTTGCAAACGTTTTTTCTTTCGTGTGGTACGCCTTCACAAGATCAGAAACGTAAAGCAAATCACGCGCATGAGCAAAACCACTCACAAGATTGCCGCCAAGAATAATGCGGCTCATTGGTAAATCGCAAAGTGTTGATTCGGGAATCTTGGCTTTCAGATCGGAAAGTTTTGACCAATTCGTATCTTTGCGTGTGGCGGATGAAAGAGCATCGACTTCCTCTTCCGTTTTTTCTTTTTTCGCTTCAGCAAGCGTTTGCTCTTCGCGGCTCAACGCCCCCACCGCAAAACCGCCCGCCAAAATTTTGCCAAGCATTTCCCGACGTGATGTTTTTTTCATAAAAGGACAACGCAGAATAAATGATTTGAAAAATGAACCGGCTGATTTCAAAAAAGAACCGGAAGTAAAAGCAAGCGTTTATTATCCTT
>JAISQH010000312.1 GCA_031274385.1 Planctomycetaceae bacterium
ATTGCGTGTAAAGTAACTAAAACAACTCCGTAGGAGTTTAATTTTGATAACCCCGTGCAAACGAAGTGCAGCACGGGGTAAGTGTACAAACAAAACGAGAACTCCGATAGGAGTTCAATCAAAGGTGATTTATTTGGGGACGGTGTGTCATGGATCACCAAACATCAAAATTGAACTCCTACGGAGTTCCGGTAAGTTTGAGATTGGATTTACCCCGTGCTGCGCTCCGCTTGCACGGGGTTATCCAAATGAAACTCCTTCGGAGTTGTTTTTAATTCAATACCAAAACAATTGACCAAAATAATTGACTAAAATAATTTACCAAAACATCAATCATTAAAAACAAAATAGACAGTTACCAAAAGTTCTTTCGTGTTTTTTTTGTGTTTCGTGGTTAAAAAAGAGTTTTTAGAAGTTGCCTTTATTCTTTTCCGGTTAAAAATTCAGATAAAACTTTTTGCCAAAGTGACAGCGGAGCTGGCGTTGTCGCTGTAACCGTCGGCTCCGATCTGCCGGGCAAACTCGTCCGTCACCGGAGCACCACCCACCATCACCTTTGATTTCGTCCGAAGTCCGTCACATTCCAATTTTTCAATGACTTTTTTCATTTGCGGCATTGTGGTTGTCAACAGAGCCGACATTGCAATAATTGTTCCTTCACGTTCTTTCGCTGCTGCCGCGAATTTCTCCGGCGAAACATCAACCCCAAGATCAATCACCTCAAAACCGCCCCCCTCAAGCATCGAAGCAACAAGATTCTTGCCAATATCGTGAAAATCGCCCTGAACCGTCCCAATCACTATCCGACCAATCTTTTCAACACCGGAATTTTTCAGCAACGGATTCAAAATCTTCATTGATTCCTGCATTGCGCGAGCCGAAATCAGAAGTTCCGGTACGAAATATTCGTTCGACTCAAAAAGACGACCGACTTCTTCCATTGCGGGAATCAGATGCTCGTCCATCACTGCCTGAGGCAACGTTCCCGATTCGAGAAGTTTTTGGACTTCCTTCAATGCCGTACCGGCATCACCATCAATAACACATTGAGAAAGCGTTGAAAATGTTTGCTCCGACATGTTGTGAATCCTTGTTTGTGTTGAAGTGGAGAAATCAATTTAATGATATTATTTATCAAGAACCTGAAGAGCCACTGCGGACTCATCAGATTCAAAAACGTGAGTCATCATTCCGAGTTATCGTCCGAACAAAATATTAAACGGCGATGATTTTTGAACAACGGTTCGTTCTTTAGGAAACGCAATCCCGTTTTTCTGAAGCAATTCAAGATAATCAACGCCAATCGCCATCACCTCGTCAAGATAATAAGTCCGCTTGATTTTGCCCTCGTTTTCGAGTAATTCTTCAAGTTCTTCTTTCTCGGTTTTGTCGGCGTTGAGACGTTCTTGCTCTTCGAAAAATTTTGCCTCATTCAGAGTGGAGGATTTTCGGGAACGGATTTCTTTGTAAGCCGTAATTTTCTTTTGACGTTTCTTGAAATCATCGCTATTTAAAACCCGTTCGGTTGACTGTTTTTGGAGTTCTTCGTTCATTTGCGAAGTAACGTAAGGAGTTTTAATCTGAAAATTCTTGGCTTGCGAAACTTTGTTCAGCGTCAATGCGTTATCAAGATCGGACTCGCAAATGTCTTCGAGAACATCGGTGTACGACGGAATAATCACATCAGCCGAAACACCTTCCCGTTGCGGTGAAACGCCGCTGGGACGGTAAAATCCCTGAATCGTAATCTTGATCGCTCCCAGATCAACATTGTTGGAACTGCTGAAAAGAATTTCGCTGAGATCACGCATTTGTTGGACTGTTCCCTTGCCGTGCGTCCGTGAATCACCAACAATGAGTCCGCGTTTATAATCTTTGATGGCTCCGGCAAAGATTTCACTGGCACTGGCACTGAGTTTACTGGTAACCACTACCAACGGTCCCGTCCAATCACAGTTCGGATCATTATCATCACGTTGCTGCGCCCGGCTGCTCGCTTCGTCTTTTGTCTGGACAACATTGCCCGATTCAATAAAAAGCCCCGTCAAAGCAATCGCTTCCTGAAGTGAACCGCCGCCGTTCGATTTCAAATCGAGAACAACCAGATCAACATTTTTCTCCACAAATTCCTTGAGAATTTCTTTAACATCCGCTGTTGTACTTCGGGCATTGGGATCGTTGCGCCGGAACGCATCCATGTCAAGATAAAAATCGGGAAGATCAATCACACCGATTTTGTAAGGCGTTCCTTCGGCTTTTTTCCCGACATCGAAAACATCTGATGTTGCCGCCTGATCTTTGAGGTCAACTTTATCCCGAACAATTTCAATAATTTTCGTAGCGGTTCCGTCCGCCGGAGCGAGTTCCAGACGAACCACTGTTCCTTTGGGACCGCGAATGAGTTTGACAACATCGGAAAGTTTGGAATCAACCACATCTTCGATTTTGCCGTCTTTTTCCTGACCGACTCCGGTGATTTTATCATTTTCTTTGAGTTCTCCCGATTTATCCGCCGGACCGCCTTTCACGAGTTTTTTGACAACCGTGTAACCGTCTTCCGAAGTCAATGTTGCTCCGATTCCTTCGAGTGCTTTCCGCATCATATTATTGAAATCTTCAAGCGTTTTCGGCGACATGTAAGCCGTGTGCGGATCAAGCGCACCGGAAATCGCAGAAAGATACGCTTCCATCACGTCATCGTTTGCCGCTTTCTTGATGTCGTCAAGAATTTTACCGCTAGCGATATGGTTTTCGAGAAGCATCCGTTTTCGGAAACTAAGATAGCGTTTCTGCAAACGTTCAATCGGGTCGCGTTGTTCTACTTTTTTGGGTTCTTTTCCTTCGGCGATTGCTTTTTGACGTTCTTTTTCCTGCTCCAATACTTCGGATTTCAGGGAAAGAATATCGCTTTTGATTCGTTTGCACCATCGGTCGTAGGCTTCTTCCGGCGTTTTGGGCCAAAGTTGAAGTCCTTTTTCAGTCAAAACTTTTTCGTCCAACGTAAAATCTTTTGATTTATCACGAACAATTTCTTCGTCGAGTGTGAAATCTTGCGGAGTGTCAAGGATTTTCATAATCATATCCACTCGTTCTTTGATTCGGTCAAGATAACGGTTGTAGATTTCAAATGCCGGTTTGATGTTTCGTTGTTTTGTCAGGTCACACAAGGTTTCTTCGTATTTTGTTCTAAATTCGTTGATATCGGACTGATAAAAATAGAGTTTGAGCGGATCGAGTGACTTGATATACAGCCGCAAGGCTTCCTTTGAAATAGCGGCATCCATTTTTCGTTGTGAAATATGAAGTTGCTCCAGTTGGTGAATGTATTGCTGGGCAACAGTTCGTTCCCGAATACCGGGAACCAACGGCAACAATTCGTTATTTGCCGGATTGGGCGTTGCGACAGCGGCATTACCGCTGGTATTGGGCGGCACAAGCGGTTGACCGGAAATTTCTTTTTGGCAAGCCGTGAGAAAAAGGAGGCAAGAAGAAAATATGCAAAAAACGGTTCGACGAAATCGAAGGTGAGTCATGGAAAATGGATCCTGCAAAATGGAGTAATACTTTCGGAATGACGGTAATGGTTCCGTCATTGGGTTAAGAGTGCCTATTCTAACAAATAAGTCCGGTTCAATGCAACAGGGAAAATACCAAGACAACGGAAAAAATTAAGAATTATGAAAATTTTTCTGATTATTTCATTTTTTGTGGGGCTTCATTTTAGTAGCCAGTAGTACAAAGTTCTTTAATTAGACCTTTTCTCCAACTTCCCTTGTTCTGTAAAAACCAGATTTAATGCCCCGAAGGGGGCTTCATCTCATAGCGTCGGGCAACGCCCTTGTTCTACCCCACCATTTTTTTGAGACACGACCCAGACGAACAATACAAGATAAACGAAAGAGGCATCATCAATTCTATTTTAGTCGCGCTAGCGACGACATGATGCATAACCGGCGGCGTAGCGCAGCGCAACCGCCGGACAACGCCCCCAACCATCATCAAGTCGCGCAGCGACGGCATTATCAAAAGCAGAGTTTAGGGAATGAGACGAAGATGGGACTCGATAATGTCGTCGCTACGCGACTTTGTCGTTGGGGAGGGGACGGCGTCCGGTGATTGCGCTGCGCTCCATCACCGGTTATGCAT
>JAISQH010000252.1 GCA_031274385.1 Planctomycetaceae bacterium
GAGTTCTCGTTTTGTTTGTACACTTACCCCGTGCTGCACTTCGTTTGCACGGGGTTATCAAAATTAAACTCCTACGGAGTTGTTTTAGTTACTTTGCACGCAACCCTTAAAAAATGAAAATAGACAGTTACGTAAGATGATAGGATAGTCTGTTGGAAAGAACTGACGATTCGATGTTATTCCCGACAGATTATCCTACCAATTTTATCAATCCGAAAAATCCTGTTCAGGCAATTCCAAAAAATCGTGTTCAGACAAAACAAAAGGTCATTTGCAGAACTTTATACTATTTTTTTTGTTGCCGTCCGGTTATGCAACATTTACCTATTGTCCGTAAAGATGGGATATTCCGCAAAACAGGGGTCTTGCCGAAGCATTGATTTTTTGAACATTCCCGAAAGGTAAATGTCGAAAAACCTCTTGAACAGGTTTCGTTCATGGAAAAACCTTCATGATCAAAACAAAACGGTTCTGCGATTTCAAATCGCCTGTCAATGAAGCAGTTAATCTGCAAAGTTCAAAATGAGTTGCGCACAAAGGCATGAAGGACACAACGATTGGAGTTCACCCTTTTTCATAACCAATTGATCTATAAAATAAATAAAAAACGGACTCTCTATTGATTAAAAATCCTTCGTGTTCTTTGTGCTTTTGTGCGTTATTGTGTCATAATCGTTATTTTGAATTTTGTAGTTCAGCTGATCAATTAAGGTAGATTAAGGATGTCATCGGGAAAAATAGGATATGGCAAAACAAATGAGGCATCCCAATGTTGATTTTGACGCAAAAAATCTTGATGAAAATCAGTTGCTCTGAAAAAAGAATACCTGCGGTGCTCTTTTTGAGGGGGTTATTTCAATTTGTTTTGATCAGTATTATCAGTCTTGTTCTAGGCTGTGTTTCCCGAACCGCCTTTTTCGACCCTAAACCGGCAGGAACGCCTTCGTTCCGTGATGTCCCGAAAGAAACAGCGAAAACATCCTTACCGCGTTATTTTTTGGAGGCGCCGGACTTGATCACTGTTGAAGCCGTCCATTTGGTTCCGAAGGCGCCTTATGTATTGCGGGTTTTTGACGTGATTGCTCTTGATGTGATCGGCACTCCCGTAGAAGAACCCATCATTGGCAATTTCTCCGTTGAGCCGGGCGGAACTGTTCAACTGGGCGGTGCTTACGGTTCGGTCAGAATCGAAGGGCTTTCCTTGTCGGAAGCGGAACAAGCCATTTCACGGCATTTGATTTGGAGCCCGGAAAACTCACAAGGACGACTCGGTCCTAATACGGTTGTTTCGGCGAAACTGGTTCGAATGTCGGATGTTCAACAGATTGCCAACACGCATTTGATCGGACCGGACGGTTATATTACGCTTGGTTCTTATGGTCGGGTTTATGTTAACGGTTTGACGATTGACGAATGTCGTGAGGCGATCGAATTTCATCTTTCGAAGGCTCTTGAACATCCGCAGGTTGCGGTTGATGTTTATTCCTATAACAGCAAGGAATATTATGTTATTTTTCAATCGGCGGCGATGGGGGAACAGGTTTTCGTTTTTCCTTACACCGGCAATGAAACAGTTTTGAAAGCCATCGGCAACACGAGCGGTTTGGCTCCCAATTCATCAAAACGAATTTGGGTTGCGCGACCGGTTGGCAACACGCACAAGCCAGTGATTTTGCCGGTTGATTGGGTGGCGGTGACGGCTTACGGGATGCCGCAGACGAATTATCAATTGTTACCGGGTGACCGGGTGTTTGTTGTTGAAAGCCGTTGGGTTGCTGCTGACGGAATGTTAGCGCGGGTGATTGCTCCGATGGAACGGATTTTGGGCTTCTCACTTCTCGGAGCCACCACCGCAACCCGATTCTACGGCAAAGTCCTGACCGGCGGAGGAGAACGTAGTAGCGGATATGGATATTAAGGAACCGTTCACAGATTCATTTTCCTGATTGTTTCGGATTTTGTGGGAGGTTTACATTTGAAAGAAAAGTTCTGATTTTATCTGCCTGAAAGGGTCAAATATCCTAGCGTAAGGCAACGCTGACTTAGTTGATAGTGAATAGTTTCGCAAGCGATATTCACTATCAAATGGTTGGAACGACGCTTGCGAACACTATTCACTACTAACTATTAACTATTTCCGGCGTTGCCCTACGTTAGGATATGTTACCCTTTCAGGGTATTGATACAGTGTATTGATAAAAGCCACAATGGGAAGACTCTATAAAATCCGAAATAATCAGAAAAACTAATTTGTATCATCTGTAAAATCTGTTGACAATAACAACAGTAATGGAACAAGTTTATTAAAAAACTCGGATCAGTTGTTTTTATTTTTTGGATTGACCTTTTCTGAGAATCGATTAAAATAATGAAGTAAAGTCATCAATGACCGAATTTGAAAGGAGGTGTTGATATGTTAAAAAAGATATTGCGATCAATGTTTATTTTCTGTGTTGTGGTTTCGGTTTATTCCGGCAATGTTCACGGTCAATCGTCTCCGGCGTTAAGTCCTTGGTTGTCGTTATTTAATAACAATCGGAACGGTATTCTGGACAACTACAACGAGTTTGTGAAACCGAAACAGGACATGCTTCGGGCGTTGCAGGATCAGGGCAACCAACTCCGTCAGCAGGGGACACAGCAACAGAACTTGCAGGGAAGCATGAACCAACTTCTTAATGATGGTTCGACGGAGCGTGTTTTAGCGGAACCGCGTCAAACCCGGAGTTTGGGCGGGTCGAATGGTGCGGGATTCCGGCAATACATGCACTATTATCAAGGCGGTCTTCAGCAAGGTGGAGTTCCGAATTTCAGCCAACCGGGACGACGGTGGTGACGGACGATATTATTGTTGTCGGTGCGGGTCCGGCTGGACTGGCTGCCGGAATTGCCTCTGCAAAAAAGGGGCGTGAAACCGTTTGCGTCTTGGAACGAAACGCCGTTCCGGGACGCAAATTTCTGATTTCCGGTTCGGGACAATGCAACGTCACCCATACCGGTTCCGTTGCTGAATTCTTAACTCATTACGGCGGCGCAAAAAAAGCACGATTTGTCCAACCGGCTCTTTTGTTTTTTGATCCTATTGCCGTGATGCGTTTTTTCGAACAGCGCGGCGTTCCGCTTTTGAAACGGGAAGACGGCAAAATTTTTCCGAAATCGCTGAAATCCGGTGACCTATTGAATGTTCTTGTTGCGGAATTAAAAGGGCGGGGCGGAAAACTTCAAACGGAAACGGTTGTTAAAAACGTGATGAAAACGGAATCCGGTTTCCTTCTTTCGACGAATCGGGGCGATTTTCGAACGAAAAAATTGATTCTTGCAACCGGCGGTCAATCGTATCCGGCAACAGGTTCTCAGGGCGATGGATTCCGTTTTGCCGTGCAGTTGGGACATCACCTTATTGAACCGAAACCGGCATTAACGCCGGTTATTGTGCGCAATTATCCTTTTGGCGATTCGTCAGGTTTTTCGTTTCATTCAGTGAAAATCGGGATTCACCGTAACGGCAAGCGGTTACAAACAGGGCAGGGCGATGTTCTTTTGACGCACAAGGGCTTGTCGGGTCCCGGAATCCTCGATTTGAGCCGCAACATAAAACCGGGTGATGAACTTCATATTGCGTTGATCAAATCGGAGATGCTGACATCTGATCTTTTCGCAGGTAAAAAGACATTGAAAAACGCTTTGCAACGATTTGGTATTGCGGAACGGTTTTTGGTACAAATTCTTGAATCGCTCGGTATTGTGCCGGATCAACCGGCAACAGAAACGAATCGTGAAACGAGAAAGAAACTCGAATTGGCGTTAACGGGTTATCCGTTTGTTGTTGAATTGCCGTGTGGTTGGAACGAGGCAATGGCAACAAGCGGCGGAGTCACATTGGAAGAGGTCAACCGTCAAACGATGGAATCCCGGATTATTCCCGATTTATATTTTTGCGGTGAACTGCTCGATATTGACGGCGACACCGGCGGTTACAATATCCAGTTTGCTTTATCTTCCGGTTTCTTGGCAGGAAAGAGCAGCTCCGTAGGGGCGGGTTTTGAAACCTTGTTATACCACACAAGTCGCGTTAGCGACGGGGGCTTGCCACCGACAAAATGATTGATTCTTTTTATACGCTTGCGTCCGACATCAATTTAAGAAGAAAACTCTCGTCGGGGTCAAGCCCCCGCCGCTAACGAACGGATGATTTCGTTCATTTATTGCGGTATCTTTATAAGGACGAATCAATCGGATTGCCTGTTCAAATTCGGTTGCGGCTTCTTCTTTCTTTTTTGCCCTGTCAAAAGGGAAAATTTCAAACGGAAACATCTACAAAAATGTCGAGTATGCTGTTTGTTTATTGACATGATCTTGATGTTGTTTCCTTCTCGTCACGTCATTGATTGTCTTTGATGCGTCTCATATCGAATCATACAATATTGTAGCCGCCAGACCGCTTTTACATTTTTGTAGGATTATCCGGTTGGATAAAACCTTCGCAATCTCTTGTTTTTACCGTAAATACCGTCAAATCACGCTCAAAATTCAATGGCAATGTTGTTGGCATGGTTCTTGCATATTGACGAATGTCCCAATTTTTTTTTGATAAACTTACTATGTTTGAAAATCATCCTTGTTTCAGTGAGTCGGCTCGGCATCAGACGGGTCGGGTTCATCTGCCTGTTGCTGCGAAGTGTAATATCCAGTGCAATTATTGCAACCGGAAATATGACTGCGCCAACGAAAGCCGACCCGGTGTGACCAGTGTTGTGTTGAATCCGACGCAGGCGTTGGCTTATCTTGATACGGTACTGAAACAAATTGAGAATATTGCGGTTGTTGGTATTGCCGGACCGGGCGATCCTTTTGCCAATCCGGCGGAAACGGTTCGGACGATGGAACTTGTCCATGAAAAATACCCGGACAAAATTCTCTGTCTTGCTACCAACGGTTTGGGATTAGCGGAATACGTGGACAAAATTGCGGCATTGAATATTTCCCACGTTACCGTTACAATGAATGCCGTTAATCCTGAAATCGGTGCGCAAATTTATGCGTGGCTCCGTTTTGGTTCTCATGTTTATCGGGGCATTGAAGGAGCCAAAATCTTGCTGGAACGCCAAACCGAAGGAATCAGAAAACTGAAATCGTACGGAATTACAGTTAAAATCAACACCGTTGTGATACCGGGTATTAATAATGATCATGCGGTTGATGTTGCACAATATTGTCGGGAACTCGGTGCGGACGTACAGAATTGTATTCCGCTGATGCACATTGAGGGAACCGTTTTCGAAAAGCGAACCGTTCCGACAGCAGAGGAGATGACCGTTTTACGCACAAAAACGGAATCCTATCTTCCTCAGATGCTGCATTGTACCCGTTGCCGTTCTGACGCGGCTGGAATGTTGGGTTGTGATAACAGTTACGAAATAAATCGATTGCTGCGTGAAGCCTCGATTCTTAAACCGACTGCCGAACGTCCTCATGTTGCGGTGGCTTCGATGGAAGGACTGTTTGTCAACCGTCATCTTGGCGAAGCGCCCAGTTTATGCGTTTTCGGTAAAAAAGAGAACAAAATTGTCTTGTTGGAACAACGTCCCACACCGGTTCCCGGTTCCGGTGATGCGCGTTGGTGTCAATTGGCGGAAACATTTCAGGATTGTGTTGCCATTCTTGTGAGTGGTTGCGGACAGAATCCGCAACGCATTCTTGAAGAGAACGGGTTACGTGTTCTCTCGTTGGAGGGACTTATTTCGGAATCGATACCGTACATTTTTGCGGGGAAAGAGTTACCGAAAGTTCTTATGCGTACACCCGGTGTTTGCGGTACGGGTCGAGGCTGTAAAAGTGCCGGTTGTAGCGGCACCGGCAACGGCTGCGGATAAATAAATACAAAAGGAGCAAAACGATGCAAAAACCATCCCGTCACATTTTAGTTTGCGGATCATTCCGCATGAACGGCACACCGCAGGGAGTTTGTGCCAAAGGCGGAGCCGGTCAACTGTTACAGTATTTACAGGAAGAACTGGCGGATCACGGTATGAATGATGTTGCTGTTGCGTGTACCAGTTGCCTCAAGGTTTGTGACCGGGGACCTGCGGTGGTGGTGTACCCCGAAAACTGGTGGTTCGGTCACATCGATAGCGAAGAGGCAATTGACGCGGTGATCGAATCCCTCGAAAAAGGAACCCCCGCAGCAGAATACGTTATTGCGTAACTTACTACGACAGCGCAACACCCTTTATTTTTCAACCACGAAAACTACGAACTTACACGAAATATTTTGAAACATTTTGAAAAATTGATCTTGTTAAAAAAAGAAACATTTTGAACCATTTTCATGGAACCATTTTCATGGAACAAGTTTCATTTTCAAAGAAATAGGGTTCTCTTCTCTTTTTCGTGTAGGTTTGTGTCTTTCGTGGTTGATAAGGATTGCGCTGTCGTAGTAAAATTCGTTCGGAATTTATTCACCGGCGATGATTTTATCGAGGAGTTTGCTGTATTCGGCGTCGCTGTAACCGTCTTCCTCAACACTCACCCAACCGTTGTATCGGATTTCGGCAAGAGTTTTTCGTACCAATTTCCAGTCAATAGACGCTTGGTCAATTTTGACCCAATCGCCGGGACCGCCGCCGAGTTTGCCTTTGACTTCGTTGACTTTGTAACCTTTAATATGCAGTTTAACGATACTGTGACCGAGTTCTTTGAGCCATTCCTCGCATCGTGCATATTTGGTGTGATTACCAAGATCGAAATAGCAGCCAACCCAAGGATTATCAAAATGTTTGCAGAAGGCGGCAAAGAATTTTGGCGTATTCCAAAGATTGTTCCAGACGTTTTCCAACGCGATCCGAACACCTTCCTGAGCGGCAACCGGAATCAATGATTCAACCGCCTGAATTGATTTTTCTGTTGCAAGATTTTGAGCCGCGATGTACTCAGCGTAAGGAGTGTTATCGGCTTCGGCGACTGTTTTGACTTTTAATGTTACCGGATCGAAATCAATGTCAAAGTACCAGGGTTCCGGCATTTTGAGACCGGGATGACCGACACGGCACGGAACAAGCAGAATCGTATCCGCTCCGTAAGCCGAAGCCGCCCGAAGTGCGGTTTTAACGGATTCGATATCGGCATCATATTTATCCGGCAGATTGAAATTTGCCCAACCGCGCATGACGGAATGAATCCGTAACTCGTATTTTTCAACGAGTTGCCGTGTTTTCCGTGCATCGGCTGGCGAGACGTTCCAGTTGGAAACTTCCATTCCGGCGAACCCGGCGGCTTTCAACTTTTCGCAATAGTCATCGGTTGGCGAACTGGTGATTCGAGCCTTGTAAATTTGCGAGGGAAACTTCGATGGCAATAATGTTGTTTCGGTATTCTGTGCCAACGAAAACCGGTTCTCAGAAAGGAAACCGACAGAAGCAACTGCCGCAGCAGTCGTACCAAAAAATCGACGTCGTGATAATAAATTTGTCATGGCATTGTCAAGGTTTTAAGGAAGGGATCAGAAACTTTTCTCAAGCCGGAAGTGTTGCCAATACGGTTTGTACAACAACAAAACTTCCGAATCACTTGGCTCATTCTACCATCTCCAATCCACAATTCATACCCATCACCCCGTTCATTGCCAAAAATCCCTCCTTTTATAAAGTAAAAGATAGGGATTTACTTAAAAGACATTTTAACCACAAAAAACACGAAAGAATGTCTTTATTTTTTTCGTGAACTTTCGTGCTTTTTGTGGTTCATAAAAAGGATCGTGAATAACTACAAAAACTGTTACGGAATGGCAACCGCTTTGCCGTCATTGACAATAGCAATGGCACCGAGAATATCGGTGGAAGTTGTTATTGAAATTGCCCGGACGGAACCATCGCCGAGCAAAAAGTTGCAAATACCGGCGTGCCAACTTCCGAAGCTCAATGCCCGATTGGAATCGAGATTAATAATACTGCTTGTTATATCAGCGAATTCCTGTGGTCTGCGAAGCGGGGCGATTGATAAATCCCGACAAACAATCGGTCTTAATCCTCCCATTGAAGACCAACCGCCTCCGAAACATAAATAGGAAGAATCGCCGGAAAGATTCGCCGGTCCTTCACCGCCAGATTTACCCAGCGGAATATGTTTTTCGCCGACAATAACTTGGTTACTGCTGCCATCCTGCCACCAAGCCATTGAATCACGCGGTTCCCACGATTTAATATCGTAACCTGAAACGATATTAGCAACACGAAACGGTCCATTTATATTGTTAGCCTGAGTAATCGGATCATAAATTAGAGTCCACCATTGTGTGTTGGTGTGATTAATGCATATAACAGCAGCATAATCTCCAAGCGGTCCGTTACGGTCAGCGGAGTTGGCAACATCATTCGCTACTGTACCTTTTGTATAGATGGAAATGCCGCTTCGCCGTGTCGGACATTTATAAATCGAAATGGAACCAAAGGCGTTTCGTCGATCCGCTCCAATGTCATTGAACCACTTGTTACCAAAATTGGCATGGATTCCTCCATGTCCGCTTGCTTTGGACTCTGATCCGGTATCGTTCAAGTGACCGGCAGCCATTGTTGATGTACTGCCAATAGTTGAATCAGCAGCAGAAATAAAATCATACAACGATTGTTGTTCAACAAAAGGGAAAATCAATCCCCAGATGGTGATACGTTGTGCCTCATCCCATTTTCGTGACCCCAAACCAGTCGGCGGCAAACCGTTACGAGTATCGTGAAAATTGTGAACTCCGAGTCCGATTTGTTTAAGATGGTTGGTACACATCGCTCGTCTTGCGGCTTCGCGAGCGGCTTGAACGGCAGGCAACAGAAGAGCGATTAATACACCGATAATCGCAATCACCACAAGAAGTTCGACTAACGTAAAGCCGAACAGAAAGTTACGAGTAGGAGGTGAAGAACGGACAGAACGAGTTTTGAAAAACAAAAACTCTCCACTATCAACTTTCAACTCTCCATCACAGATAGCCCCCCCCCCCCCATCTTAACATTGAATTTTTCGCAACAAATAGTTTTTTCATGGTCATTTTCCTTTTTGAAAAAAGTAACACAAATTCCAAATCACCGTGAATCGCCCGCCATAATACAACACAGCTGAAAAAAAACGAAACACGGATCAATCTGTGTCAGTTTCAATATCGTCAAAGTTTACACGAAAAAAATTAAATTTCAACAAGAAGTTTCTTTTTTTGAAAAAATTTTTTATTTTTTTCGAAAAAAATTTTCCTACCGTTCATTTAATTTAATTTTAAAAACTCTTGATTGAAGAATCGATTTTGGTAAAATTGAAGTTAGTGTTGACTTTTGACCTGATCATCCAGTTTGGGGAGATTTTAATTTTATGAAATTACTTCAAATTTCCGCTTTGTTTGTGATTTTAACTGTTTTCTCCGTTTCAGGACAAGCCCAAGACAGCATCGAACAGCCCTGGCTCGTCGAAACAACGGAAATCGTCAAAAAAGGGATTCCCGTTCCAAATCGGGCGCAAATGCTTTGGGCAAACTCAGTTCGGTTTCAAAATATTGCCGAAGTTCTCGGCGGTCCCGTCGAAGTCGAACGCTGGGTCAACGAACCGCCAAAAGATTTGACCGGAAAATTTGTCCTGATCGAAGTGTGGGCAACATGGTGTCCGCCTTGCCGACGTAGTTTGGCGTTGCTCGAATATTTTCACGAAAAATATCAAAACGAACTCGTTGTCCTTTCGATTTGCGAAACCGACGAAGAAGCACTCAAAAAAATGGAGGGACCAACCAAACTTGCCAACATCAAGGCTCCGCTCGCAGTGGATACGCATCGGCGTTTTGCGAATCAACTCGGCGTTTGGGGAATTCCTCACGCCGTGTTGATCGAACCCATCAACGGCGCCGTCCTGTGGGAAGGAATGCCAACGCAAATCGGTTATGAATTGAGCGATGCAAAATTGGGAAAAATTCTCGCAAATCTGAAAAAACCCGCCGTCATTGCCAAGTTGCCCAAAACTGCACCGTTTGAACTAAAAGCCTGTCCGCCCGATCCCAATAAACCAAACGAAAAACCAAAATCACCCATGCAAAGTGCCGGCGAAGAAGACGGAACCACTGTTGAAAACTAATGTTGTACAAAATACAACTTAAAAAAACGTTCACGAATTTCAAACAAAAAATACAACTTTAACCACGAAAAACACAAAAGAACACGAAAGAATTTTTGTTATCACTTTTTTATTACAAACGATTGACAGCAATTGTATTTTTCGTGAAATTTCGTGTGTTTCGTGGTAGAATATTGTTGATTTCTTGACAAAATTTTACAAAATTTGTTGTTTATTTTTTTATTTTTCCTTAAATTGGACGTAAGAATTGGCTTTGTTTTTTTACATTGCGGATTGCCATGCGAATTTTGCCGACATTTTTGATGGGTTTATTTACCTTATTTACCTTGTTGTTTTTCTTGCCGGGTTGTGCAGACCGTCCCGAAGTTTCACCGCAAAACTACGGAACTATTGTAAGTGAGTTGCCGAATATTGCGGAAGCCGAAGCACCGTTTCCGTTTCCGTATGCCGGAGAAAAGGATCACCGGCATTGTGAATTCAAAGAAGATGATTTTTTTTAATTTCTCATTCCATTGTCCAAAAATTTCCAAATAGTTCCAAAAAATTTCCAAAAAATTTTCTATTTCTAAAAAGTTCCAAAAAGATCGTCCCATGCGAAATAGTTCGAAGTTCATTGTTATTTCGATATTGACTCTATTGACTTGTTTGTCTTTCTGTTGGGCTGAAGAACCGATTACGGTTAAAACAGATGTGACAGATACAACAGATGTAACAGATGTAACAAAAATATCTGTTCGGAATTGGTCGGTTCCGGCGTTGTCGGTAATTCGCCAAGAATTGGTCAACTGGCTCGAAACGGAAAATCTCGTTGAACCGCAGCAACGTAGTACCTTGCTTGGCAATTTGCCTGAAACGGAACCGGCGTTAATTAAACTTTCGGGAACGGCGTTGTTCGACTTGACGATTGAGACCTTGCGCCGAGTCCCTTCCGTAACAACTTATCTGGAAGCCTGTGATACGTTGGCTTGGCAGGAACTTCCGTTTGGTCAACCGATTGTTCTGCCGCAGGTTCCGCTTCAGGTTTATTTGGGTGATTCCGGTACGAAATATCTTTATGCTTCACTTCGGTATTATCTTGCGTTGCGTCTTGTCCAGTCGCGGCTTTACGATGAAGCGGCACCGATTCTTGACGGGATGACGCCGGAAAACAGTGTTGATCCGGTCGGAGTCCTGATGGCACGGGCAATCGTTTGCCATCATCTGGCACAACCGGAAAAAGGTCTCGCCGCTCTTGAGGAATTAAAAACGGTAACAGATATTTCGGTTCCCCGCCGATATACGGAGTTGGCAAAGTTGCTCGAATTTGATTTGAAGAACAAAAAGAAAGAGGATGATCCTGAAACGATTTCAAAAAAGATGGATGATGTTCGGCGGCGTCTTGGCAAAGGGCGAACGGATGACGGAACACAGGATGCGGAAAACGGCGTTTTGAAATCGCTTGATCAATTGATTGAAAAGATTGAGGAGCAGGCTCAAAAGCAGGGGCAAAACAGTGAGAGCGATCAAGGTCAGCAAGCGAACAAACCGGCGGATGACAGCCGGATTTTGAAACAGAAAGCACCCGGTCAGGTTGACCGGCGTGATTTTGATTCGGACGGACATTGGGGCGATCTTCCGCCCAAAGAACGGGAAGAAGCGTTATTACGTATCGAAAAGGAGTTTCCGGCTCATTATCGGGATATTATCGAACAATATTTCCGTGAAATGGCAGGAAAACAGGAATAATGGAGAGTTGATAGTGGAGAGTGGAGAGTGACGCAAGCGGATTATTAACTCTCCACGATTAACTATCAACTATTAATTATCAACTAACTCTCCACTATCAACTCTCAACTATCAACTATATAACATGTTTCAGGGCAACGCTATTATTGGTCAGAGTGGTGGACCGACTGCGGTGATTAACGCCAGTCTTTGTGGTATTATTCAGGAATCGTTATACCAACAGTCGCAGGGTATTGGCAAAGTTTTTGGAATGCGATTTGGTATAGAGGGTTTCATGCGGGATGAAGTTCTTGATCTTGGTCAGGAGCGTTCGGAGACGATTGAGCAGCTTAAATTTACGCCGTCCAGTGCGCTTGGAAGTTGCCGGCATAAACTCAAAGACGCGGAGTTTCCGAACGTTTTGGAACAACTCAAAAAATATCAGATACGATATTATTTCCTGATTGGCGGCAATGACACGATGGACACGATTCATCGTGTTGAAAAATATTGTCGGGAGCAGGGTTACGAATTGCGTGGGATTGGCGTACCGAAAACGGTTGACAACGATCTTTTTGCAACAGATCACACGCCGGGTTTTGCATCGGCGGGGCGTTATGTTGCGATGTCGGTCAAACAAGCCGGAATGCTTGCGCGGGACATGAAGCGGGTTGATCAATTTGTTGTGTTCCAAACGGTGGGTCGTTCGGCGGGTTGGCTTCCGGCGGCGGCGGCTTGTGCCAAGAAAAACGAAGACGATGCGCCGCATCTTATTCTGTTACCGGAGCGTCCGTTTGTTTTGAAACAATTTCTTTCGGAAGCGCGATTGGCTTATGATCGATTTGGTTGGGTGAGTGTTGTTTGCGGCGAGGGGGTTTGCTATGCTGACGGTAAACCGATTAGTGCTTCACAAACTGCCGATAAATTTTCGAATGTTGAATTTGGGGCGATGGGCGGTTCGAGTGCGGCGTTGGTTTTGCACCGGATATTATCGAACGAATTTGGTTGGCGCGGCGAATTTCAGGTTTGCGAATCGCTTCAGATGTGTGCTGCTGATCGGGCGGTGCCGCTTGATATTGAGGAGGCGTATGCTTGTGGTCGGGAAGCGGTTCGGCTGGCAGTTGCCGGAACCAGCGGAGTCATGGTAACGATTCAGCGAATATCGAATCATCCTTACAAATGGTCACTTGGAACCGCTCCGCTCAACGAAGTGGCTCTCGGCGAAAAGCCGATGCCTGACGAATTTATCTGCCCGAACCAACTTTTCGTCACTGAAAAATGCCTCGAATATCTCCGCCCGCTCATCGGAGAACTCCCCGATTATGTACGACTCAGCAATACCTGATTTTCGGAAAAACGGTAACATTTGAAATGATTAACTTAACTTTTACTGCTTTACTATATTTATATTCATTGTACTTGAATTTTCGGTTTTTATTTTGGAGGAAAATTTTCCAATTTTTTCAATTTTTTTTTTAAGAATGACATTGACAGCCGATTTTGATCTATGTAGAATTTTGGGGAATCGAAATTATTGTTAGATTTCGATTTTAGTACATTTTTTATGAAAGGAACTTTACGATGAAAAATTCA
>JAISQH010000295.1 GCA_031274385.1 Planctomycetaceae bacterium
ATCAAGCGTTTCGATCAACTCGGCAACTTTTTCCATCAATCGGGGATGCCCTTCAACAATCAAACTTTGACCGTAATAATCATAAGTCGGAATCACCGTCGGGAACATTCGACGGACAATCGACATCATCGTAAAAGGATCAGCCCGGCGAAGTTGAAAACGTCCGTAACGTTTATCCTTTCCGTCATTCGAAAACGTTTTGACGGCGGCTTCAATCGTTTTGTGTTCCTCGTCGGTTCCCCAAACGATTAACTGTTGCGAATTTTCGTCCAGCGCAATTTTGGCACGCGGCGCGAGTTTTTGTAATTCCTGAATATAATCGAGCGGCAGATTCGTCGTGGACAATTCACGCCCGCGCCGCACCGGATAGAAACCGGTTTCAACAGGATACGCTTTGAAATACCGTTTGTCTTTATCGGGATCGGCAGCGTCCAGTTGGGCAAGCAACAAAGCCAACGCCGCTTTCTGATCCGGTCGGAGTCGAATCACGAGCCGACTATTTCCGGCATCGTCCGTAATTTTGGCATCGGGATAAATCTCTTTGAGAATCGGAACAACTGTGGACGATTCAACATTTTTCAAATGATGAACGAGAACTTCTTCCGCAATGGGTTGGGCGGATTCGGATGTTGTGATAATTTTTTGAATCTTTTCAACATCCGGTTTGGAACCGTAGATCATTGCCAACGCGTTTTGTTGATCGGTAATAACAACAGCATACGGAGCAACTTGCCGGAAAATCGTTTGAAGTTCCGTTGTCAATGATTTTTTTAACGGCACAAAAACGATGTCGCCGTCCATTTCTTCGAGAAGTTTTTGAATTTTTTCCTTCATATCGGGACGAAGCCGTAACGTTAATTGGTTGGCGGTCGGATAGCCAGCCATTTTAACTTCGGGGTAGATTTCCCGAATGATGGCGGCGGCGTAATGCGGAACCGCTTGCTTAAATGTATGTACATAAACTTCTTCCTCAACCGGCGCGGCAACTTCCGATGCCGTAACAATTTTCTGAATCTTTTCAACATCCGGTTTCGGTCCGTAAATCATCAACTGCGAATTTTTCGCATCGAAAATGGTGACGGCGTACGGCGCAATGGTTGGAAACGAATTGCGCAATTCCAACGGGAGTTCCCTTTTGAGCGGAATAAAGACGATGTCGCCGTCCATTTGGTTGAACAGATCGACAATTTTTTCCTTTAATTCCGGTTGAAAACGAACCATGAGTTGGTTATGGGACGGATAGCCGGAAACTTTGACTTCGGGATAAACTTCACGCAATATCGCAACAACATAATACGGATAAACCTGTTTGAAGGTATGAACGTACACTTCTTCGGCAATCGGTGTTGCTGTTTCCGATTGGAGAATGATTTTTTTGATGTTTTCAACATCTTTGACCGCGCCCTGTACCAAAATCTGAGCGTTTTCGTTATCAACAATAACGGTTGCGCGTGGAGCAATGGTTTTGATGGATTGGAGCAATTGCGGTGACGGCGATTTTTTGACCGGAATAAATTCGGTTGCTCCGTCCAATTGGGTGAGCAACGCCGTTACCGGTTCCTTCAGATCGCTGCTCATTTGAAAGATGAGTTGATTATTAGCGGCGTTGACGGTTGCTTTGACTTCCGGGAAAACATCGGCAAGAACCGCAAGAACCGCAGACGGAGCCGCTGTTTGAAGCGTGTGAACAATCATTTCCTCTTTCGTTGCGGAGGCGGCTTCGCTTGCGGTCAAAATGGCTTTGATTTTATCGAGTTCTTCTTTTGGACCGGTTACAATAACCTGCAAATTGCGGCGGCTCTGCATCACAACACTATGCGGCGCAATCCGGTTTAATTGTCGCAAAATATCCGCCGGAAGTTCTTTTTTCAACGAAATAAACGCGATATCTTCGCTAACGCTTTTATCGAGTTCTTCGACCGCTTTTTTAACAATCTCCTGAATTTCCGGTGTTGTAACAGCAATCACGGCGTTTGTTCTCGGATCGTAGGAAAAATCGGCACCGTTAATCATGTTGGCAAGAACGAGTTGCGACGTGTAAGCGTAACCCCGAAGCATCGGATAAACTCCGAGAACCGGTTCCAACGTTTTTGCCGTTTTGGGATCGGCGGACTTTTTTCGTCCTGAAACTTCGTCGTACAGTTTTTGAATCAGTTCGTGTTGCTTTGCTGTTGCCCAAACGGAAACGAAACCTTGTTTGGTGTCACGGAGTTCGACGATATCTTCGAGTTCTTTTTTTGTAACGAGTTGTTTGAGCATCGCCGCAAACCGGGTTGCGCTTGAGACCGGCAATCGGTAGGAAACAATGATTTTATCCGCTTCCGGCATGGCGGCGGCTTCCAATTCCGTAACGGCTTTGACGAGCATTTCCTGTTCTTTCGCAGTGGCAACAACAAGGATTTGTCCTTGTTCGTCGTCCAGCGAAAACACGCCGGTCGGAACAACCGTTTGAAGTTGTTTCACTGTTTCGGCGTTCATCTTTTTGGTCTTGTCGGTGAATTTGTACAGTTTTGCAACCGGTTCATCCTCCGGCTGCGGCGTTTGTTTAAGTGATTCAAAAAACGTTTTGATTTTTTCCTGTTCCGGCTGCGGTGCTAAAACAACAATGTTGTTAGCAACCGGCGTTTCGGAAACCACTGCGGCGGGAAATGATTTTTTGAGAACGTCAATGATTTCCTTGCCGACAACCAATGAATTGTCGTACGGATTGGGAATTTGCCCCGGTAAAATCTGTCCCGGAATTGCTGTTGTTGTACCGAGACCGCGCCGCATCCGCCCAAGCCGCCAAAACTGCGACGGCGAAGCGTCAAGATACGGAGTAATCGAATAACTGGCAAGAACCAATTCGCCGTTGGGTGCACCGGTATCGGCTTCGAGCATTTTCAGGATGGCGTCGAGTTGAGTTTGTTCTGCTTCCGGCAGGAAAACGTGAATTTCCTTTGAATTACCAACACGGAGCAACTTGGCGGTCGGAGCAAATTCTTTGAAAATTGTTTCGATTTTTGCCGGATCATTTTTTTCGACCGTGTACGTTTTCCAAACCGGCGGTGGCGGCGACGGTGAACCGGGAGTTGGCGGCGCCCCCGGAACCGGCGGAGGATTCTCAACCGATTCGATTACTTTTTGAAGCACAAGGAGCGTTCCGGCGGTATCGGTAATAATCAGGGAGTTGCCCGGCATCGGAACGATTTGACAAAATGACCCTTTGAACGGTTCCAATGCCTGAATCACATCGGCACGGTTACGGCGTTCCAGTGAAAAGATAACCGACGTATATTCAAAGGTTCCGCGTTCGTGCAATTCTTCCGGTTTCAGTTTGGGCAAAAACTGAACGGGAATTTTTCCCCGTTTCAAATCGAAAAGCATCAACATCTTATCGTTCCGAATCAGCGTGTAACCTTTTGTTTGCAGGACGCTGTTGAGCAAATCAATGGCTTCGGACGGTGTGTAGTCGCGTTGATCGGCGTAATTGAACGAACCGGGCGGCGGAGCATCCATCACGAGTTGCAATCCGGTCTGTTCGGCAAACCACTGAAGAACATCCGCCCAACCTTGCAATTTGAAATTGATACGAATTGTTCTTTCGCTAAAAACTTTGGGCAACAACGTTTTTTGTGCCGGAGTCAAAATATCGGCGAGTTTTTGTTCGCTTTGTTCGATAACGGTGATCCATTGTTCTTCCGGTACTTTGGCAACTTCTTGAGACCGAAGTACCAAGAGTCGTTGAACTTCCGCCCGCTGAACATCGGTCAAACCAAGCCGGGCGGCAACTTCGGGATGCGCAAGCCGTGTAAAACTTTTTTTCGGATCATAAGTTGGTTTCGGAACCGGTTTCGCAACCGGAGTTTCCGGTGCGGGAGTCGCTGGCGGCGCAGGCGTTGCCGGAACGGGAGTTACCGGAGTTGGCGGCGGCGCGGGCGTTTCCGGTGCGGGAGTTGGCGGGGTTGGCGGCACCGGAACGGGAGTTATAGGCGCAGGCTCCGGTGCGGGAGTTGCGGGTGCAGGTGTTGCCGGAGTTGGTGTTGGCGGCGCAGGCGTTTCCGGTGCTGCCGGAGTTGGCGTTGCCGGAGCGGGAGTTGCCTGAGCAAAACCAAATTCGACAACAAAACTAAAAACAACCAACAATAAAACAATAAATAAATTGATCTTTTTCATATTTTATCACAGGAAAACAAGATCAAATCATGATCCCAATTTCACGTTTTGATCTTTTTTAACTTGATTCTTTTGTGGAGATGGAAAACATTCCGTCATTTCTCCGTATCGAACGATTCGACCCTAAAATTTGATACAATCGTCATTTTGCCGTAAAGGATTATAACTTAACTATTGATTTTATCAATTAAAAAAAATAGGCAATTTGTGGGGAATTTGTGATTTGTGGTTTGTGGTTTGGGGTTTGTGGTTTGGGGTTGTGCGTGACGAAAAAATGCGAAAAGATCTTTTGTGTTTTTCGTGGTAATGGTAAAATGTTTTGCGAATGGCTACGATGAATGAATATTGTCAACAGATTTAACAGGTTTTACAGATTTTACAGATTCGTTTTTGATGAAAATCTGTAAAATCTGTTGACAATAACAACTATAATGAAACAAGTCTAATCAAAATTACCGAATGAAAAATGTTTCACGTTGTACTTTACCAACCGGAAATTCCAGACAATACCGGAGCCATTGGGCGGACTTGTGTTGCGGCGGGAGCGCGGCTTCATCTTGTCAAACCGCTTGGATTTCAATTGGAACATCGCCGGCTGGCACGTGCCGGAATGGATTATTGGAACCATCTCGATTACCAACTCGCCAACGATTGGAACGAATTACGTTCCAAACTTTCCGGCAACTTTTGGTATTTTACCAAAAAAGCGGTCAAATGTTACACTGATGTCGATTATTCTTTTGGTGACGTTTTGGTTTTCGGAAGCGAATCGCAAGGACTTCCGGCGTTTCTTCTTGATTCCGGTGATTGCGTTCGGATTCCGATGAAGCCGGAGGCGAGAAGTTTGAATTTATCGGTGAGTGTTGGTATTGCGGTTTATGAAGCCCAAAGACAACTGGGGGAAAAATTGAAAATTGATAATTGACAATTGAAAATTGAAAATGACGCAAGCGGCTTACTCCCCACTTCCCACTCCCCACTTCCCCAAAATGATTCCATTATTTCTTGTTGTTCCTGATCGCCGGTTGAGTTGGGCGATTCGAGTTGTTGACGAGCAAAACCGGTTTGAGACCGTGCGTTTTCGGTCTCTGCAACATGCTCTCGAAAAAAGAAATCCGGCAGAATTGCTTCTTGTTCAATGGACAACGGAAGAAATCATCGCCGAACTCTCCCGGCAAAACCCATTCGAACCACTTCACCGTTTATCACCACTGATTGTTTATTGTCCTGAACTTCCGCAAAAAACGGTTGCCGAAGGAGAAGCCATCCGTTTTGCGTTGCTCCAACTCGGTGTGACGGCTGTTTTTTCGCAACTTCGTGAATTGCCGTCCATTCTCTCCATGATCCAACGTCACTTCAATCGCGTTCCGCCGCCCAAAAAAGAATGGACGCAAACGATTTTTGATTCATTACCTTGGAAAAAATAAACAGATAAAATCAAATCGTCCGAAGTCGCGGATCGGCAATACGAACAATAAACGTCTCAAGAATAAATCTCGGATCACTTCGGCTGGCACCTTTCAGGTCAAGGTCTGCCTGAAGAAGCCAGTTCAAAAGTTTGGCACCGCGATACCGTCCCAACATTTTTAGTTGTTTTTCCGATTTTTTCTCAATGAAATAACGGTTAACTCCGGCTTGTTCCAATGCGGCGGCGGGGGTGATTTTTTTCCCGTTTCGTTCCGCATCAAGAATCAACTGGGTTGCGGCGGCGAATTTTCGGAGCGTCGCAGCAATCTGAGCAAGAATACCAACCGCGTTTTCTCCGGCAAGAAGTAATTGATCGAGTTGCCGGATTGCGGCGGCGGTTTGACCGGCTAAGGCTAAATCCAGCATTTCAAACGCCGTTTGCGAACGCCATGATCCCACCGCTTTTTCAACCAACGCGGTTGTGATTTTTTCTTTAGCGGAAACCATCAGGGCAAGTTTGGCAAGTTCCTGATCAATCATGCCGTGTTCCGCTCCAACCCGTTGAAAAATCATCTCGGCAGCGTCAGGATCACAAACGATTTTGTGTTGATGTTTTGCCCAGCGGACAATCCATTTCGGCATTTCTTTTTCCGGCAACGACTTGGCTTCAATCACCAGTCCTTTCTCCACCACACGGCTAAAAAGACGGGTGTTGGACGGAAACGACTGAAGCAGCAAAAGCAAAACAGCCCGTTTCGACGGTTTTTCGGTATATTCTTCCAATTCAACCCGGTTTTTGGTAACAAAGGAATCCGCTTCTTCAATCATGACGAAACGCCGGTCACTGCCGAACATGGCTTGAGTTGTCACTTCTTTGAGAACATCAATAAATTTGACCGAATCGCCTTCAAATCGGGTCATTGAAAATTCCGCATCTTCCGCTGTCAAAACTTGATTTCGCAGAATACGAACAGCGTGGAACTTCAAAAACGGATCATCGCCAAAAACAACGCAAATTTCTTTCGCAGAAAATTTTGACGAGTCCCAGAGAAAATCATGAATCGAAACCGGCTTCATATTTGTGGTTTGTGGTTTGGGGTTTGGGGTTTGGGGTTTGTGATTTGTGATTCGCTTGCGTCCCCCACAAACCCCAAACCACAAACCACAAATTCACTATTAATCAGGCTGTTTTTTTTAATTTTGGTGGGACTCGGAGGTTAAATAGACCGAATAATTCGTCCTGATTCAAGCCGGTTGAGGTATTCAATCCTCCTTTGGCACCGGAAAGAATCAATTCCGACAATTCCCGTTTTTCCTGCAACACCCGATCAATTCGTTCTTCGACGGTGTTTGTCGAGATGAATCGGGTGACGGTGACGGGACCTGCTGCGCCGATTCGGTGGGCGCGGTTGATGGCTTGGTCTTCGACTGCCGGGTTCCACCAACGGTCAAACAAAAACACGTACTCCGCAAATTGCAAATTAAGACCAACACTGCCCGCCCCGTAACTCATCAAAATAACATGAATGTCCTTGTCTTCCCGAAAACACCGAATCATTTCATCGCGTTTGCCAGACGGAATTTTGCCATGATATTCCGCAATACCAAATCGATTCAGATGCCGTTTGAGTTGAAATAAGGTCTCCACCCACTGACTGAAAATAATCGCTTTCCGCCCGCTTTCGGCAACTTCTTCAAGATCGGCTTCGAGTCGTTCCAATTTTGCGCTTTCGCCGGTTGCCGGATCGAAATTGCAAATCTGCTTCAACCGGATAATCAATTCAAAAACCTGCGGAATCGACACGGAATCGCCCGCTTCGGAAAGCCGCAACACGCCTTCATCTTCCGCCATTTTATACGTTTGAGCCTGTTCCGGCGTCAGTTCGAGAACCGCATCACGCATCAGTTTCGGCGGCAAATCGCCAAGCACTTTGTCTTTGGTTCGCCGTAAAATATGTTCTCCGACAACATTGCAAACTTCGGTTGGTTTCAGTCCCGATTCCAAAAAGCCCGGCGCGAGAAATTCAAAAATTCCGACCAAATCTTCCTGAGAATTTTCGACCGGAGTTCCGGTCAACGCCCAATTCCGGCGGCGTGCAATGGCTCTTGCCGCTTGAGAGGTGGCATTGCTTTTGTTCTTAATTCGTTGCGATTCATCGAGAACCACCAGATCGAATGTCGGAGTTTTTTCCCCTTTCGGGCAGTCGAAATATTCACGGTCACGGTTTAGCAATTCGTAATTTGCCAGCCGAACCGGTACGCCGTGAAGTTGCCACAGCCATTTCCGGCGTGCCGGAGAACCGTCAATCGAATGAACGGTGATTTCCGGTGCCCAGATTTCAAATTCGCGCTTCCAATTGGTGAGCAACGGCTTCGGACAAATAAGCAATACATTTTGAATTTCACCGGTTCGGAGCAGGAGCCGGATGGTTGTAATTGCCTGCATTGTTTTGCCCAGTCCCATTTCATCGGCAAGAATCGCGAAATGAGCACTGTATAAAAACGCAATTCCTTGACGTTGATATGGAAACGGTTCAAACGGCATGTCGAGTGTCGGCAAATGCAAGATCGACTCAATCGGCGGTTGAAGAATGTAACTGAGGCGATCTTGCACTTTAATCGCATCACGCGGAACACGAATACGTGTCAGTTTGTCAATATCTTCTTTCTGCAATTCCTCATCAGTAACCGGTTCGCCCGAAGCCAATATTTCCTGTTCGTCCAAAGCCAACGTTTCCTGTTCTTCCGAAGCCAACGTTTCCTGTTCGTCCGAAGCCAATGTTTCCGGTTCGCCCGAAGCCAACGTTTCCGGTTCACCCGAAGCCAACGTTTCCGGTTCACCCGAACCGGAATCAAGCGTTTCGGGAGTTTCCGGTTTTGTTGTTGCCAACTCGTCCGGCGGCGCGGCAAAAAACCAACTTCGGGAATTAACGCGGACTTTCGAACTCACTGTTCCCGAAGCGGCAATACGAACCTTCAACTCCGGCGGCAATAAGTCCGAACAAACATCAATCTCCACCGGACGTTGCAACTGACGGTTCCAACCGGTTATGAACAAATCAACCGGCAAAGAAGAAAGCGGAAAGAATGACGAATAAACCTGAATCGGATTTTCCTCTTCCTTGAGTTTTCCAATAAATTCTTGCATTTTCAATTCTCAATCCTTGTGGTAATAAAATCCAACTGGCTCGTATTCTACTATTTTTCGTTGTTTTCTTCAAGGGAATCTTTTTTTCTGATTCCGTTTTTGGAATTTCCAACAGGCAAGGTAGGCAACCTCTCTCCGAGACATTTGGTAGCGTCGGCGATAGCTGACTTTGATTTATCGGAAAACATGGCGTAACGTGGTTCAAGTCGGCGAGTACGCCGACGCTATTGACTAAATTGACTAAAAAAACTCTCGGAGAGAGGTTGCCTACCTGATGACTCCATAATGAGAAAAATAAAACCGAATATTCAAGTGAAAAGAGTATAGTCGCCGGTTTTGAACCGCTTGCATATCACCCCAAAAAAAATAACGCCTCCCACAAAATCCAAAATGTTCAGGAAATCTTTTGTAAAAATAAGAGGAGTTTAACGGTTTTTCTAATTATTCCGGCGGTTTTGATCCGATGTTTAGCGCAATGGGTCGGTGTTGCGCCCGATTTGAATTGAAATTAAAAGAGTTGAGAAGAATCGGCAAAATACACAAAATAAAAACCGATGATCTGGTTCGGTAAAGAAGACCATGTTTTATTTATTCGCACTCAAAATGTTCCGTTTTTCCAGTATCTTGATTTTACTGCTCGCAATCGGTTTTGCTTCCGGTTTGGTCGGCTGTTCGCACAAGAAGACGAATCGTGGGCATCTTTTCCGGTGTGACTGGGCGTTCGAGTACAACCGAACCCCATGGGTCGGCTGCCCGCCCGATTCGGAATGTAATAACGAAAACCGTTGCAGTATTGAAGGTTGCGAAAAATGTTCGTCCGGCAAAAAGGGAATTTTTGATTGCTTCAAAAAAGGCGACGACTGTTCCTGTGAAGGACATAAAAAAAACAAAGGCTTTCGCCGACATTGCGGTTTGAACCCTGAATGTACCGCTCAAAATCCTTGTTGCCGAACACTCGGTTGCGGAATGTGGATTGATCCTGCCGATCCCAATTCTTTTGCCGGAATGGGTAACAGCGCAAAGGCTTGCGGTTTAACGCCGTTTTGCAGCCCGATGAAACCGTGCGGTCTCACGCCGAATTGCGGGCGGGTTGCGAACCCGAATTATATGAATATGAATCAACAGATGTTGATGCTTGGCAATAACGGAATGGTTTTGCCCGGCACAACAACGGTGCCGTCGTCAATGCCGTCAAACATGTTGCCGACACCGATTCCGCCTAAAAAGACGATTGAAACTCAGCCGCCGAATCCCAAAACGCCGATTCTTGCGGGTCCGAACGGTCTGTTGATTTCAATGGGAATTGTTCCCGGTGTTTCGACGATTACAACGGGCGGAGTTGTTGCGGCAGCCGGAGTGACAACGCCAATCGGTATGATGACTCCTTCCGGTGTCCGGTTGCCGAACGGTGTTGTCAATAATAATGCGGTGATCAGAGCCTGTGCCATCCATCCCGGTTGCACGGCAGCGCGACCGTGTGGTATGACGCCCGGTTGTGGTATGATGGTTCCGGTGGCGATGGTTTCAAACAACGCGGTGCAACTTGCTTCGGCTCTTCAGGCTCCGGGTATTGCCGGAGGAATTATGCAAGCCGGAGGAATGGCGGGAGGAATCGCCATCAATCGTTTCGCCAATCCGATGACGAATCAACCGATTAACGGCGTAACAATGAGCGGTTATCCTCAAACCGGTTATCCGCCTATTGGTTACGCTCCGACCGGTTATTCGCCGGGTTATCCGCGATATAACGGATATGTTGCCGAAACCGGTTTCATCAATACAGAGGAAGAACAACCGGAAGAACCGGAAATGGATTTGAAATCGCCAATGCCGGTTCCGCGATTCCATCCGGTTCCGACGAAACCTGTTTTTCAACGAAGTGAAGGTTTGCCGGTCACTCCCCAAACCGGAAACAGTAAAAAAACGACTGATTCGGGAAAAGCCGCCGCCGTTCATTCAAAACGTATTTTCTCCGATGAAGCCTTAAACGAAGCGATGGAGCAAGCGTATCTCGAAGGGATGTCCGCCGCAATGGAAGAATTCGAAGAAGAACTGGATACGCGGTCAGAGGAATTGAATACGCAGTCGGAAGAAATAACAAAAGCAAAAATGCAGGAAAAAATTCTGGAACAGGCTCAAAAACTTCAAGTAAAAATCGAAAAGCAAAAAGAACTTGAATTACAAATTCAACAGGAAGCGTTACGGCAAGAAGCCCGCCGTATTGCAGCACAAGCTGCGGAGGAACAGGCGGCGCGGGAACAAGCCATTCGGGATAAAGCCGCTCAGGAAATGGCTGCCCGCGAACAGGCGATTCGGGACGAGACCGCGTTGGCGGTTCAGGAACAGGCAATGCAGACTCAACGACAAGCCCGGCTTTTGGAATCCGCCCGAATTCAACAGGCTCAAATGATGCAACACCAAACTCCTCAAATGGTTCAGCCGGTTAATTACAACGCAACAACCGGAGGAAAAGGAATGATTGCTTCGGCAGTCGAATTTCTGAAAGGGAGTGAACAAAGAATGGATCAACAATCGCCGCCGAATCAGATTCGAACACCGAATGCGGATCGGACGATGTTGATGCCCAATACGGTACCGCAACAATATGCAAGATACGCAATACCGCCCAATCAACCAATGCCGCCGCAAACAATGATGTTTAACGGGACTCCGTTCAACGGAAGATCGTTCAATGGAAGACCGTTGAATGGAACGCCGTTTAATGGCACACCGTCTTCCGGTTTCGGTTTACTTCAATCGGCAAAATCAACCGGAACGAATTTTCTTTCCGCCGTAAGCGGAGTCGTCTCACCTTTTTCCGGTTTACTCGGTTCGGACATGCCAAGACAACAAGAATCCGCTTTTAATCGACCAGTCTCACCGGCGCCGGGTGTGCCGGTTCCGGGTAGGACGGTTCCGGGCATGACGGTTCCGGGCATGACGGTTCCGGGGATGGCGGTTCCGGTTTCTCGGTCGGTTTCGCCGGTTTCGCAATCGGCTCCGGTGCCGGCTCCGTTCTCGCAATCGGTTCCGTTTTCACAATCCGTTCCGGTTTCGCAACAAGCGGTTCACCATGTTCGGCAAGCAGGCAGACCGCCGCAGAATGGACAGCGAACCCCAACAATGACGCCCAAAATACCAATTCCTCAATTATCGGGAAATCCGTTGTTCCAGCAGAATTGCCCGGAATGTCAGGAACCTTTGCCGGAACATGATGCCTCTGTCGCTCATACAAAATCGGCAACAATGAATAAACGGCTCTCACTTCCGGTTTCCGAAAAAACAACTGAGGAAGAATTGGGAATTTTCACACCGGAATTACCGCAAAAACCGCCGACAAGATCAAAAACAATCACAAAACCAAAAAGAGTTATTGAAGTTGATGACGATGAAGAATCGTCAATGATTCGTCAAGCCCATTTTATAGATCGCTAATTATTTCGTTTTTAATTTTTTGTTGCGCACAAAGGCACAAAAGGCACAAAGAAAATGAGACGTTTGAAATCAGAACCTTTGTACCTTTGTGCGCAACTCCTCTTGGACTCGGCTTTTAAAATTCAATTTACCGGTTCCAATCGCCAAATTTGAAATTCACTGAGGTGTAAATGATTTTTACAAAGGCGTAAGGCTTTCACTGATATACTTTCGGCGGTCATAAATGTATGTTTTTACCCTGTAGAGGCGGGAAGGCTTGAGGCAGGAAGGCGTTAGCGACGGGGGCTTGCCCCCGAAACGATTGATGTTGCCCCCCGAAACGATTGATTCTTTTCGTCGGGGGCAAGCCCCTTGTTCTACCACACCATTTTTTTGAGATACGAACCAGACGAACAATACAAGATAAACGAAAGAGCCATCATCAATTCTATTTTAGTCGCGCTAGCGACGTTATTATGCATAACCGGCGGTGTAGCGCAGC
>JAISQH010000393.1 GCA_031274385.1 Planctomycetaceae bacterium
TCGGTTTTTAGAAGTTCCCGGTAAATTCCTACAAATTTGTATCATTAGAACAGAACCGGAACAAAATACAACAGGTCGTTCTGATTGTTTTTTTCTTTTTCATTGCGTCTTTACACACAACAATCAATTTAAGCGCAAACAATATCCATTATCCAACGATTCAGGTCTTGAAGCATTGAAGGAGCGAGAGCAGTGGGATATTCTCGGAATTTAACCGCAATACCCGCCGTGTGCAAGAGTTCCAAAACCTGACCAACCGATTCCGGTGACATTTCAGTATCCGATTTTCCCACTGCAAGAAAAACAGAAAGTAACCGAGCCGCCTCCCAACAATGTAAAAGCCGGTCGTTTTGCGGAAAAACTCCGTCAAGTGAAGCCGCTCCGGCAAAATATTCAGGATAAAGCAACGCCAAACGAAGTGCCATCGTTCCGCCATTTCCCAAACCCGCCAGAAAAACACGATCCGAAGCAATATGACAACGTTCCTTCGCAATCGAAATACAATCAAAAATACGTTGTTCCACTTCAACCAGTTTTTCATCCGAATCGGGCCAATCGTAACTTTCCTTCGGATGACTCCGAAGAATAGAATAAACATCGAATTTGGTGATTGGTTCGTTCGGTTCGCCAGCGGAAATGGTTAAACCGCGCGGAGCAACCGCCACGTAATTTCTCATACTGATACCCGGCATCATCCGCATCACCTGCCGCTCATCACCGCCCAAATCATGCAGCCAAACCAAAAGCGGATAAGCATAACCCGGTTCGTAATGAATCGGCGAAAAAAGAACATGCGGATGAGATTGGCTTGTCGTATCCGACTGATGGGAAATCCGCGCAAAATCAAGCTCCAACATCAGTTGCTCCGGCAACGGTAACGTGGTTCTTTCCGGTATCGCAGGTTCCGATGTTCGGGAGGTTGTAAACAATGTCGTGCTGAAATTTTCCGATATTGGCATGTTCGTCTCGCAATAAATCAGGAAAAAAAGATCAGATCAAAACCGTCCGGCATGTCATCCGATCACAAAACTGGAAATTTTTTAAAAAATGAAATGAAATAAAATAAAATTTCCAAAACAGGACGTTGGATGTCACTATAGCCGATTTCGGTTAAACATGTCAAGACGAATTTTTTTGAAATTGATTCATCAGTGAACTGTAACCGCCCATTCTCTTTAATCAAACCTTTTTGCCAAAATGTTGTATTTTACTTATTCTTTATTTTATACCCAATTTATTTCGTTTGTGCAAGAAAAATATCGATTTCTTGATTTTTTTAGAAAAAAATTTGTTAATTCAGAGTAAAAATCGATAACAAACATACAAAGTGCGTTCTATTTTCATTGCACCTGAATTTTCCTTATTGTTGTTATTGTCAACAGATTTTACAGATTTTACAGATTCGTTTTTGATGAAAATCTGTAAAATCTGTATCATCTGTTGAAAAAACTAAAATGCCATGAAAACAATCTTTGATCTGTTTTATCCATTTTATATAATTTATAGAATCCTGTTCTTGTTTGTTTTTTTTTCTTTTCCGTTGTTAGCGGAAGAGTTGCCGTTTATTGTTCTTCCGATACCCGGAGTTGATCCTGTCACGGTTTCAGAGGGGCAAAAAGATATTGCCGAAGAATTATACCGGCAAGCGGTTTTGGCGGCGGAAAAAAAGCAGGGGCTTGAAGCAATGCGGTTGGCAATTCGAGTTTTGGAAGCGAATCCCGATCACGAAAAAATCAGGCAAATCTTTGGCTTCAAACTGTTTAACGGGCAATGGCGTACCGGTTGGGAAATGGAGCAATTGAAAAAGGGTTTTATTGATCATCCGGTGTTTGGTTGGATGCCGAAGGAGTTTGTAGTTGAATATGAAGCCGGGAAACGTATGATTTCCAAACGCGGTTGGGTCAATGCCAACGAAGATCAATTATTTCATGCCGACATCCGAAACGGTTGGCAAATTGCGACGGAACACTACAATCTCACAACAAACCACAGTCTCGAAGAAGGCGTTCAAATGGCTCGGCGTCTGGAACATCTGTATCGGGCATGGAAAATGCTGTTTTTCAACACGCTTTTGAGTGAAGAAAAATTGGCGGAACTGTTTACAAAACCGTTGCCGGGCGGTACATTGCCGCATCATCGGGTTTATGTTTTCCGTGATAAACAGGATTACGTTTCTTTCCTGAAAGATTCGGAACCAGGATTTGAACCGCAACTCCGTGAATCCAACGGCTATTATCATCCGCAACGTTTTATTTCTTATTTTTTCCCTGTTTCCGCTAAGATGGACGAATTTACCGCTGATACGGTTCGGAAGGCGTTGTATCACGAAGGAACGCATCAACTGTTTCAGGAAGCCCGCCCCAAATCGAATCTTCCGGGTGTTCGGAACAATTTTTGGATTGTTGAGGGAATTGCGATGTTTATGGAAACATTTCGGATCGAAGGAAACCATTACAAACTCGGTAATCAAGATGACTCACGTCTTTTTGCTGCCAAAGCCCATCGATTTGACCCGGACTATTTTTTTTATCTTCCTTTTGAAAAGACCGTTTCGCTTGGAAGAAAGGAGTTTCAGAGTCATTCCCGATTGGCAAGACTTTATTCTCAATCTGCCGGAATGACGCATTTTCTGATGCTTGGTCAAGACGGGCGTTATCGCCATGCGGTTCTTGAATTGCTGCGTCGGGTTTACACCGGAGCCGCCCGCCCGGAATCCTTGAGCCAACTCACCGGACGTTCTTATCAGGAACTCGATGAAGAATATACCGAATTCTTAAAAACCGTTCCGTAAAGTCATTACAAATGGGCAAGATGATTTAACGGAGCATACGTCAATGATGATTTGAGGCAACATGACAATTGAATTTCCCGATTGGAAATCGATGGGACATTATTATTTTCCGTTGGGCGTTTCGATGCGTCAGGAGTTTGGCTGCGCTGTTTGGAAAGTCAGTGTTGATATTGGTTGTTCGTGCCCGAACATTGACGGAACGGTTGGAACGGGCGGTTGTCTTTTTTGCAACACGTCATCTTTTGCACCGAGCCGTCGGTTTTTGCAATCGGAAACTTCCATCTCAGAACAAATCAACACCGGAATCCGCCAACTTCAACGGCGTTACGGCAAAGCGAAAAAATTTATCGCTTATTTTCAACCTTCGACGAATACCTATCTTTCACCGGATTCTCTCGAACAGTTTTGCCGAACAGCGTTGGCACACACGGAGATTGTTGGTCTTGCGATTGGAACACGACCGGATGCTCTGCCGGATGAAATACTGGATATGTTGGAATTACTCTCGCGAAAATTTTGGATTCAACTTGAAATCGGTTTGCAATCCATTCACCAAAAGAGTCTTGATTTTCTGAATCGCGGACACAATTATCCGGTTTTTCTTGACACGTTCCGGCGTTGCCGTCAACACCATCTTCGTCTTGGAGTTCATTTGATTCTTGGTATTCCGGGCGAGGATCGGGGCGATGTTTTGGCAACCGCTCATGAGATTGCCCGGATTCGACCGGACTGCGTTAAGTTGCACAATCTTTATGTTGTTCGGGAAACGCCGCTTGAAAAACTCTGGCAAGACGGAAAAATCCATCTTCCGACATTGAAAGAATATGCCGGTTTGGTTGTTGATTTTCTTGAGGTTTTGCCGCCGGAGATTGTTATTGATCGGATTTCCGGTGAGGCGGATGCTTCTTTCCTTCTTGCGCCGGACTGGACTGGAATCAAACACGCCGCCCGAAACGCAATCAATCAGGAATTTCAACAACGTCACTCTTTTCAAGGTTCACGGTATCTAATGTAGGGATTTCTGACCCATCGAACGCCCGG
>JAISQH010000412.1 GCA_031274385.1 Planctomycetaceae bacterium
TCTCAACCGACGAAGATTGAAATTGGCAAGCCGCTTGTACTTTCATTCATTGTCGAAAACAATGGAACAACGGAAATCCGAAATGCGCAGTTACGAATTGAGATACCGCCGGAATGTCGAAACGCCATAATACCCGGTGCGGCGTTTCCTTCGGAAGCGTGGATCAGCCCTCTGAAGGATTATGCGTACTCTGAAGTTGCGTCAATTCCGGTCAAAGGCTTTGCTTATGTCCGCATTGAACTTCCGAATTTACCACCGCAAGGTTATCGGATTGTCGGCACACTTTTTGTCAACGGTCAGCAATTCAACCAAACAACAAAATTAATAGTAGCCGGCAGGTAAGTTGTTAGTGGAGAGTGGAGAGTGGAGAGTGCCGCAAGCGATTTACTCCCCACTCCCCACTATGATTCTTTTTCTTTTTATTCTTGGCGCGTTATCAGGCAGTCTGGTCAATTATTTTGTTGACTGTTTTTGTTGGACAGCGCGGTTTCGTTCTCCGTGGCGTGTTTTGCCGTCGGAATGGATCGAACGCCTCAATACGGTTGCTTTTCCGGCGGAACGGAGGAAAAAAAAGAAAAAAAAAGAACATCCAGCCCCGTTTGCAAAAAATTGGCTTGATTTTATTCCTATTATTGGTTGGCTTTCCATGAGCCGAATCGGGACACGCCTTGATTTGCTCCCGGAATCCGAACGCTTGCCCGGTCTTGAATCCCGACAATTTTGGCTGCGTCCGTTTTTTGTCGAGTTGTTTTCCGCATTCGGTATGGCTTGGTTGTTTGTGTGGGAAGTTCAACAGCAGATGCTTTTGCCGGAAACAATCACGCAACGTGAATCGTGGGAAACGGTGGTTTTACGTTTTACGGTTCATGTTATTTTTTTTGTGTTCCTTTTGGCGGCGTCGCTTATTGACATGGACGATATGATTATTCCTGATGTGCTGACGGTTCCCGGAACCATATTAGGACTTGTTTTTGCCGCGTTTCTTCCTCAGACTTTCCTGCCGGCAACAGAAATCCGAAACGAAGTTGTTTGGGTTGCACCGCGTGAAGAAGGCAAAAATCCAACGGAATCGTTTTATCTTCGCCGAATTGCCGAACCGAAAGCGGTGCCGCTGAACCTTGTCAGCCCGAACCCGAACAACCAACTCAAACTCTCCACTCCAACAGAACAACTCCAAACCGGAATCATTTTAAGTTTGCTCTGGATCTTTTGGTGTTTTGCCATGCTTCCCCGAATCTGGTACCGCAAACTTCCGTTTCGCAAGGCGTTTGCTCTTTTTTGCCGTTGGCTGTATCGGTCGCCCGGAACAAAATGGCTGGTTTTAACAGCGATTTTAGGTTTGGTTGGTTTTACGGTTTCGGTTTTGGTTTCTGCGGAATCTTCGGCAGGATTGTTGACGGCGTTGGTTGGGATGGCAACCGGAATGATTCTGATTTGGGGTATCCGGTTGATAGGCGGAGCGGTGTTGGGGCGTGAAGCAATGGGGTTTGGTGATGTGACTTTAATGGGGATGATCGGGGTGTTTTTGGGTTGGCAATCTTGTATTTTAATTTTTTTCCTTGCTCCGTTTGCGGGACTCATTCTTGGGATTTTAAATCTGGCAATGGGACGAAGCCGTGAATTTCCTTATGGTCCGTTCCTTTGCCTTGCAACAGCGGGACTTGTTATTGCGTGGAATCCTGTCTGGACGAATGTCGAGCCGATCTTTGAACTTGGCGGATTCATCATCGGAACCGTTATGCTCTTTTGTTTTATCATGTTCGGCGTCTTACTTGCTCTCTGGAAACGAATCAGGTCAGTAGTTAGTAGTCAGTAGTCAGTAGTCAGTAGTCAGTAGCCAGTTGTTAGTTATTAGTTAAAACCAGCCCCTACCTAACAACTGACTACTGGCTACTGACTTCAGAAAAAGACCTCTTGCATTAAAACGTTTTTTTTCGGAAACTACGTTATTGAATTTTGGAACGGTGAACTTGGTTGTAGTATGAAAAGGGATTTCCGATGACGCAAATAACTCGGTTTTATCAACGCCCATTCTGGACGATTGTTGTTTTTTTGATTACAATGTTGTTTTTTAACATGAGTTGCTCGGCGTATCGGTCATTCGGGACTCGTGAATTTTCGTGGCAGTTGAACGCCCCGAAATCGAATAATCCGATTTTTGTTGATGCTTATGATCACGATTTCCTGTGGACGGTTTTGGTTGATGTTGTTGATTCGCATTTTGAGATTGAGCGAGAGATGCCGGTTCGGCTTTACGGCAACGTCTTGACGGAAGGCAGACTGGACACAAAACCGAAAATCGGAGCATCGGTTGCGGAGTTGTGGCATGCGGACTCGGTTGGGTTTTCAGAGCGAATGGACAGTACCCTTCAAACGATCCGGCGGCGAGTGGAAGTTCATGTGATCCCGGAAGTCGGCGGTTACTTGATTAACGTTAAGGTTTATAAAGAATTAGAAGATAACAAGAATCCGCTCAAATCCAATTCTTCTGCCAATTTACGGTTTGAGGACGAAGTCGATTCCTTTGCGAATCAAATTGATATTGATTCGAGTTCGGGCAATTGGTTTATTGTCGAACGTGATACGGCAATGGAAGATCGGTTGCTTTTGGAGATTGTGTACCGTTTGCAGCATCCGTCGGGAGTTGTCCGAAAATCCAAAGAACCCATTCGAGGTTAGACCATTATCAATACCATGTCTGAATTTCTTTCTCAAGACGGCAATCAAACGACGGTTGCTGTGATGGTTCGTCCGAAGAACAGGCGGAAAAACAAGCCGAAACGCGAACCCAAATATCATGTTATTCTGTGGAATGATGATGTTCACACGTTTGAATATGTTGTTCACATGCTTCAGGTTCTGTTTGGTTATCCGGCGGAGCGCGGTTGGCAATTAGCGCGGGAGGTGGATGCTCGCGGCATGGCAATTGTTTTCACCTCTTCACTGGATCGGGCGGAAGTGAAACGCGATCAGATTCTGGCGTTTGGACCCGACCCGCTCATGCTTGAGTCAACCGGTCCCCTCATCGCAACTCTTGAAAGAGATGCGGAAAATTAAAAACAGAGAATGACAATGGACAGATCAGATTCATTGCTCGAATCATGAAATTCTATACAGTGTCGTAGGGACTTTCTCATACGTATTAACAAGCGTTTATTTTATCCTGTAGGCAAGGTAGGCTGCCTCTCTCCGTTTCTTTCTGACTCCAACGGAGTCATCCTAAAATAGCCGGGTGTTCGATGTACTCATCGAACGCCCGGAATCGAAAAGAAATAATCAAATGCCCCTGAAAGGGTCTCCTAATAGTCTGATTGGAGTTCTGATTGGGAACCCCTTTCAGGGGGTTTGTCGTCATTTCTCTTCCGTTCGTATGTTTGCGGAGTACCGCAAACCACTGGCTATTTTAGGGTGACTCCGTTGGAGTCAGATGGAAAATGCCGTCATTTTCTTCGATGGCGAGGTTGTTTGTAACTTTATCGATCCCCGGTTCCATTTGGAGCATGATTTCGGCGAGTTCGCGTTGGCGAGGCGTTTTGACTGTTCCGGTCAATCGCACCGTCCGATCCTTAAATTCAAAATGAATCCCCTGAATTTGCAAACGCGATTGAAGACGCTGGGCAATATCTGTTGTCATGGCGGTATTCGTCTGATCAAATAAGTCAGTCGATTTGTCATTTTCAACGATTCCGGCGATTTTGCCGGAAAGCGGACGGAGTGGGAAGGCTGCGAAATCAATTTTCAATCGCGGCGAATACCGTTTGGTTTTTGAATCAATCGTTTCAACAACGCTTCGGTTCACATCCGGTGTGGCTTCTTCAACGATCAATTTTCCTTCTATTGCGGATTTAACGGAATCGGCGGTATTGGTTGTTGACTGCATTTTCTGGGTCATTGATTTGACGATATTATCAATCGAATTTTCCAGAGAGAGATCGTTACCTGGTTCACCGGTCAGCGACTTCATCATTTCATCGACAGACGGAAAGATTTCGTCCGGCATACCGCCTTGCTGGGCAAGAAGAACCGGGCAGGAAAAACACAACAAAATAACAAAACAAACGATTTTTTTCATAATAACCTCCATTCTCTTTATCATCGACACTTAAAACCCAAAAAATCACCGGTTACTTGCGGCAACTTCCGAGTATAGCAGATATTTTAATTGCGGCAAATTAGGAAAAATATTCTTTCGTAATTCCTTCATATTTCTTCCATTTCTTCCAACTTTTCGTGATACGTACTGAAAAAAACAAAATATGGCTTGAAAAAGCGGTATTTTATGCTATAACTGTCGAAAATTGTTTGAAACGATCTTTGCCAGACCGTTTGATAATCAGCATGAACGCCGGAAATTGCAATTGAAACCGCCAATGCCCAAAAAACTGCAAAAACAGGAAATAAAAAGTTTTATTTTTTTAAGAATTACGAAACACACGAAATAAACGAAATTTCATTTCAAAAACATTTTGTATTGATTCTTTTGCGATCTTTACGTCTTTGTGCGCAAAATAAAATAGACAGTTACGTTTTTGATGCCGGAAAAACAGATTTTGTGAAATTGTGAAACTTTAACCCAAATCAAACCATGTCAGCCGAACCAACCGCAACAATTTTTGAACCGAAGGTGATTGCCTTTGTATGTAATTGGTGTACGTATTTAGGAGCCGATCTTGCCGGAACGAGTCGGCTTGAATATCCTTCCAATTTACGGATTATCCGGCTTCCCTGTACCGGACGAATTGATTTCAATCTGATTGTCAAGGCGTTTGAGAATGGAGCGGATTCGGTGTTGGTGAGCGGTTGCCATCCGGGCGACTGCCACTACACAAGCGGCAACTTTCATGCCCGACGGCGTTGGATTCTTTTTCGGGAATTATTGAACACGCTCGGTATTGACACAGAACGTGTTCATTTCTCATGGATTTCCGCCGCCGAAGGAGCAAAGTTTCAAAAATTCATTACGGAAATCGTCGAAAAAACCCGAAACATGGGTCCTTATTCCGCCATGAAAGAAATCGTTGCGTTATCAGATTAGCAACCGTTTTCGCCGATTCGCTTGAATTAATGTAAATGGTTACAATGTTTGAAATGAAGTCGTTCCGCGATGAAGCCGAATCGTTGCGGGCGATGGAGAAATGATACGGGAGTTTTGAACTCTCGGCTTTTTTAACCCTACCTATTAATGACGATGTCCCAACAAACCCAACTGCAACAGAAAGCGAAAGAACTTTTAACGGACAAAAAAACCGATCTGGTTATTGGTTACGGAATTATCGAAACCGGTCATGTCGGAACCATTTTTATAACGAAACCGGAACAGTCTGACCGGCTGCTCTGGAACGAGGAGTGTGTCGATAATCTTGTTGTTTATCTGAAACGGAAAGAAGTTAAAAAACTTGGTCGTCCTGCTGTTGTTGTCAAAGGTTGCGACGCACGGGCGATTGCCGTACTGGAAACCGAACATCAACTCGACCGTGAAAATCTTGTTGTTATCGGAATGGAATGTAACGGGATTCGGGCGCGAAATTTGTTACAAGAAAAATGCAAGACCTGCGATGTTCAACAGCCGCCGCACTGCGATTTTGTAATCGAAAATCCCGAAAAACCGGTAACACAATCCGATCCGGCAAATCGTTACGCCCGGCTTGAAAAAATAATGGCAATGAATACGGTGCAACGTCTTGACTATTGGAAGAACGAGTTTTCGCGTTGTATTAAATGTTACGCATGCCGTCAGAACTGCCCAATGTGTTATTGTGACGTTTGTGTTGTGGACAAGAACCGTCCGATTCGGATTGACACGTCGGCAACACTCAAGGGCAATTTTGCGTGGAATATTTTGCGGGCGTTCCATTTGGCGGGGCGATGTATTGGTTGTTCGGCGTGCAGCGCGGCGTGCCCGGCGGGGATTGATCTTGACCTGCTGAACCTGTCGCTCGCCAAAGCCGCCGAAGAACATTTTAATTACCGTGCCGGAACCGAACGTAACTCCGAACCACTCATCGGAACCTTTTCTCCCGAAGATCAGGAAAGTTTCATCCGGTAATTGTTTTTTTGTACATTTACATCGAACTACGTGTCGAATAATATACTTATGGAGTTATCAGGTTGCCTACCTTGCCTGTTGGAAACTCCAAAAACGGAATGGGAAAAAAGAAAACCGAAAACTAAAGTGGAATGAGTATACTGAAACAACAATGAACTATTTTTGTTGCTCTTGTCCGATGGTTTTGTTTCGGATAAAATAAATTTATTAAAATTATTTTGAAATTACTCCATTTTAATGTTGTTGTTCAGCGTGAAGAGGATTGGTTTGTTACCCGGTGTATTGATAATTTTGTTGCATCACAAGGACATAGTATTGAAGAAGCCCTTGACAACTTGAAAGAGGCACTGGAATTATATTACGAAAACGAAACCATTCCCGCCGATCTGCCTTTGACACTTTTAACATCGGTGGAGGTTGCCGTTTAATGGGTTCAAAATATTAGTTATTATATTGTAAATTATCTGATGTTTGATCCGACATGAGAATACCCAAATCATATATTGATACATCCGTTTATAACATGTATTTCGACGATCATGTTCCAGAATATCAGGCAGCAACCGTTCGGTTGTTCGAGAAATTTCAAACAGGAGAATTGAAACCATTTATTTCCTCAATTGTTTTTGATGAAGTGATACGGGCTCCCGGTCTGAGACAAGATCAAATAAAAAAATTGATCGGAAAATTTGATATTGTTTCGATTGATATACCGATCAATCAGGTTGATATTCTTGCTGAAGAGTACATTCGGCGAGGATTGTTATCGAAAAAACATTGGAGAGATTTACAGCATATCGCAATCGCAACACTTGCGAAAATGGACATTGTTTTTAGTTTTAATTTCAAGCATCTTGTCCGGTCAAAGACAAAAATCGAATCAACGATGATCAATGGAGAATTAGGTTACGGATCATTGATTATCATGTCGCCAACGGAGTTATTTACAAATGAGTACCAATATAAGAACGAATAATATCCTCGTCGAACAACGTTCTGTTGTACTTGGCGAATTTTATGATTTTGATCCACATTATGTTACGGTGGAGGACTTGAATGAGTTTTTCGACGATCCGCCGTCGTTACGGGAACTCCGCGAATATCGGTTAAAAGTCTATGAAATTCAGGAAAAGTTCGGATTGACCAGCGAAGAATGGCTCCATCTGCCGGATACGATTGCACGAAAATTTTTGTCAGAGAAAAATTCACCTCATAACCCTAAAGATTCATTCCATGTCACGGATTATTACACACGAAAAACTGAAACAGATTGTTGACACACTTATAGCGGACGGAAAAATTGTTGCCGGTCCTGTTGCCGCACCGGGATCACGGTTCTTTTTCCGTACACTCACCAAGCCGGATCAACTCGTTCTTGATCCAAGCGTGATGCCAACCAATTCGGTGAAAGAATTTTTCTTTCCGCAACACGAAACCATTTGTAAATATCGTTACGAAGGAAAAGAACTCATCGTTAGCGATTCCGAACCGTTTGCCGCCGATCAATTCGTTTTCGGCGCACGTCCTTGCGATGCTGCCAGTCTGCCGATTCTCGACAAAGTTTTTGCTTGGGATTACCAAGACCGGTTTTATCAGAAGCGGCGTGAAAATTCAACCGTCATCACGTTGGCGTGCCGTCAAGCGGACGAAAATTGTTTTTGTACATCTGTCGGTCTTGCCCCCGATACTCAAGCCGGTGCGGATGCCATGTTGCTTCAAATTGACGCCGAAACATTCGAAGTCCGAACATTCACCGATAAAGGTAACACCCTGTTCGATCATCAAACAACTCCTTCCGACAAAACCGGTCAAACCGCAGCACCGCCGGATGTCCGATTCGATTCCAAGAACGTCGAAAAATATTTGACAGAACATTTTAATGATTCCGTTTTCGACGAGACGAGTATGCGTTGTGTTTCCTGCGGAGCGTGTACGTATCTTTGCCCAACTTGTCATTGTTTCGATATTGTTGACGAAGGCGGAGCGGCAAAAGGAAATCGTGTCAAAAATTGGGACACGTGTCAGGTCTCGCTTTTTACGCTTCACGCATCAGGTCACAACCCCCGCGCCAATCAATCCGCCCGGCAACGAAACCGGATTCAGCACAAATTTTGTATCTATCCCGGCAAATTCGGATTGATTCTTTGTACCGGCTGCGGTAATTGTACACGAGATTGTTCCGCATCACTCGGTGTTCGCCCCTTACTCGAATTACTGGACAAAAAAAGCCGGTAAAACAGAATAGAGAACAGATCAATCGGTTGCGATATTTTTAATGTTATTAATGTTATATTTCAAACCGTTTCCGTTTTTTGAGGGATTAAATATCATGTTGCGAAAAATTCTTTTTCCGGTTTTTGCCTGTTTTTTTGTTGCGGCAATATTGACCGCAACAATATTGTCGCAGGAAAATAGGACACCGGAACAACAACGTGCCAACCGGTTACAAAAATTTCCGGTACAAAATCAGGCTCAACAAATGGTCGATCATTTGTTGTTACCGCAAGGCGGATTGAAAAACCCGGAAGTGATTGACGTGATGAGACGGGTTCCACGACACCGTTTTGTACCGCCGTTACATCAATCGGCTGCTTATTGGGATCAGGCAATTGCTATCGGCAATGCGCAAACAATTTCACCGCCCTATATTGTTGCGTTTATGACGGAACAATTGGCTCCGAAACCGAGTGACAAGGTACTCGAAATCGGAACCGGTAGCGGTTATCAGGCTGCGGTGCTGAGTTTGCTTGTCAACGAAGTTTATACAATTGAGATTGTCGAACCGCTTGGAAAACAAGCACAAAAATTGCTCAAGCAACTCGGCATGGATAATATTCACGTTAAAATCGGTGACGGTTATCAAGGTTGGTCTGAAGCGTCTCCGTTTGACAGTATTATCGTAACTTGTTCTCCCGAGTCGATTCCGCAGCCGCTGATCGACCAACTGCGGGAAGGCGGGCGAATGATTATTCCCATCGGCGAACGTTTTCAGCAATCCTTTTATCTTTGCAAAAAAGTCAATGGCAAACTCAGCAAAGAACGCCTGACACAGACGTTGTTTGTTCCGATGACCGGCGAAGCCGAAGAGCAACGCGCTGTCCAACCGGATGCCGAAAATCCAACGCTTGTTGGCGGACATTTCGACGAAGTCCGTGAAAATGGAACGCCAATCGGTTGGCATTATGTACGAAATGTTGAAATTCTCACCGTCAACGATGCGCCTGACGGAACAAAAATTGCCCGATTCACAAAAAAAACGGAACAAAAATCGTCCGCAATCCAAACAGACAACAAAGAAAAAAACTTGCCGGAACCGCAAATTGTTTCGCAAATGCGGCAAGGTTTCGCGGTTGACGGACGTAAAGTTTCCAAACTCGAAATCAATTATTGGATTCGCGGTCAACAACTTGTTGCCCGGCGCGGACATGTGATGACACCAACCGGTATCATTGCGTTTTTCGACGAAAACCGAAGACAGATTGACGAAATCACGTTGGGCAGCCGCAAAGGAACCTTTTCATGGGAAAAAGTTTCCCGTAACATTTCGGTCAAACCCGAAACCCGTGAAGCGGTTTTACTCATCGGATTGCCTTGGGCAACGGGGCAACTGGATGTTCATAAAATTGAGATTAGACGTGTTGATTGATTTTTCTGATTGTTTCGGATTTTGTGGAGTCTTCCCATTGTGGCTTTTATCAATACACTGTATCGTAACTGTCTATTTTGTTTTTTAATGTTTCGCACAAAGGCGCAAAGAATACGAAGGTTTTGATTCTAAACGGATTGATTTTCTTTGTGTCTTTTATGTCTTTATTCGTAACGAAAAATAAATAGACTTGTTCCATTATTGTCAACAGATTATGCAGATTGAACAGATTTTTATAAAAAACGAATCTGTTCAATCTGTAAAATCTGTTGACAAAACTAAAAAACTAAAATATCCTCTTTGTGTTCTTCGTGCCTTTGTGCGCAAACTTGAAAAACAAAATAGACAGTTACATAAAAAGTAGAATTGTAGCAACCAGTTTTTAAATTTACAAAACCTTATTTCCAACCTTATTTTCCTAACAAAACAACCTTAGTAGCAACCAATGCCCCCAAGAACGAAACCTTATTACCTTATTAAAGTATTCAAATAAGGTAATAAGGTTGATCTTTTTTATTATCAATTGCTACTAAGGTTGTTTTTGTAAGAAAATCAGGTTGGAAATAAGGTTGTTATAAAATCCGCATTACGAAAAGTAACAATTTGTTGCGGGGTAAAGTATATTCACTATCAACTATTAACTATTAACTATTAACTAAAAGGGCGTTGCCCTACGCTAGGATACTTGCCCCTTTCAGGGGCAGACGGAACTTTCCTAATACACTTTACTGTTTTATTTTTCGCTTGTTACGATTTTCAGTCCGTGTTCGTCAATATCGTAGAGCAAAATTTCATCGGGACAGGGGCAACCGCGATGTTTTGAAACGTAGATGGCACGTCGGAATTTAATACCGTCACGAATTTTACCCAAATAAATAATCGTATTGGCATTGGCAAGAAGATCGCCTTCATCCAACGGCTTTTCAATCATCGCGTCCAACGATGTTTCGCTGCTCGTATAATTCACCAAACAACCGATTTCTTCTTTGCGGTAAAGATGTTGGCGAATCTTCGATTCATTGGCATGAAAATGTTGCCGAAATAAATCCCGCGCAACCCATTCCGAATCTTTGCGGATAATCTGATGATAAACGTACTCTAATAGTTCAAACTGGATTGATTCGCCTTGATGTTGAACCGGTTCAATCCCGTCCACAACAAACCGCCGACCGCCCCGAACAAAATGTCCGAAAAAGTAGGCAATGGTCGCGTCAAGATGTTTCGATAATTCCGCCTGCCAATCGTTCCATTGGTCAAAATCCATATCACGCCGCGTAACCCGCTTACCTTGATAGGTTAAAGCACGAAAATAATCACCGGGTTGATGTTTTTTGTCGAAAAAATGTTGGTAATCAATCACGCCTGTTTCTTCCCGAAGCGTCCATTTGAAGAGCCGTTGAGCGTACTCTTTGTGTCCTTGCGGATCACCGCGCGACGCCATATCAAACAACACACCGCGTCGTCCTTCTTGTTTGAGACCGGCGTTGGCGTACTGAATACCGAATTGCGTTTTGCCAATCCCGGAAGAACCAACCAATACCGTCATCGTTCCCGAAAGCAAACCGCCGCCAAGATAATCGTCCAAACCGGGAATACCCGTCGATTGATATTGTACTGTCAAACGTTGTGACATAAATTGATGTGGAGAAAGATAAAATGTCCGATAACGGTTACATCTTTTCAATTATTTTATTTAATTATTTTATTCAATAATTTTATTTATTGTTCCGGTCTGCTTCGGGAACGTACGGAGCGAGTTTCTTTTCGGCGAAGATCGGTTCGAATTGCGTTATGCGTTGCCGTCCGCCGATCATCGGAAGCGAAAGCATGTCTTCGCCGACCAACGGTTTGGCATATCGTACAAATTCATCGGAAACATCGCAGCCGCCCGGCAAAATCCATGATGCCGGAAAAGTACGCTCGCTATTCGCAACCAATTCCAGCGGAACCTGATCATATCGGACATTGTAAATGAAACCGGGGTCACGCAAAATAGTGGACATAAATCCGCCTTGTTGGGTTGCCGCAAGTTCCATTGCTTTCTGACCGAGCCGGTACGCTTCGTCCAAATCCACCGGTGAAGCATACGCCATTGAGTGCCGCTGATCGGTTCCCGGTACGTTTCCGCGTGCCGAACCTTTTGCCGGCAACCCTTTTTGATTCAGATAATTGACCACAATTTGCGCAACAGTCATTTGACTTGCGCTAAAACTCGTATGCCCGAACGAATCCTTGACCGCTCCGACATCGCCTACATGAAATCCTTCGCTAATCACAACAATACAACGCCCAGCCTGTTTGACAACCGCATTAACTTGTTCCGTTAATTCTTCCAACGAACAGGGGCTTTCCGCCAGATAAATCAGGAGCGGAAGTTCGCGTTTCGGGTCAGCCAGACGAGCCGCCGCCGGAATGAAACCGATTTTGCGCCCCATTGCCTGCAGAACAAGAACCGGATCAGCCGGACAAGAACCTTTATTTTCCTCGTTGGCATATTGAACGGTGTGGAGCCAGTATTTCGCAGTCGAACCATAACCCGGTGTATGGTCAATTAACTTAAATTCACCATCGCCGACATCGTTGTCAATCGTTTTTGGCACGCCAACCGCTGTGAGATCAAGACCGTGTTGCTTTGCCAGTTGTGCAATTTTATTCGCGGTGTCCATTGAGTCGTTGCCGCCGTTGTACAGAAAATAGCCGACATTGTGAGTTTTCATTACTTCGATCACCCGTTCGAAGTCTTGCTGTTGATGCGGTTTGAGTTTGTATCGGCAAGTTCCGATTGATCCGGCAACAGGCGTATAACGAAGCAATGCGATTTCGTCTTCCGGTTGGGCGGACAGATCGAGGAGTTCTTCTTTGAGAACCCCTTCAATACCGTGACAAGCACCATAAACGGTTCCGATCGACTCAAATTCACGAGCCGCATCAATAACGCCTCGCAATGAACTATTAATCACACAAGTTGGTCCGCCGCTTTGGGCAATAATAACATTCCTTTTCATAGATTTGTGACTTGGGGTGTGTGGTTTGGGATTTGTGATTTGCAGTTTGTAACTACACTTTCCAAAAAATTGTATCCGAACTTTTTGTTATGTCAACAGTGTTACCGTCTCTTTTTCCCAAAGGGCGCGGCATTGGATTTGCCCCATTATTCTTTACGTATGAAGAACCATGCCTTGTAAAAAATCGAGCAATGGCGTAAAATATCCGAAAATTAGAATTCAGATCGCAAGTTTTGGTCTTCGTGCTTTCATACACTATCCGGCTCGCCGGTTGAAAGTTCGGTAAATACACGGTGGTTCATTGCGTTTCCCGAAAGGGAACGTTATGCACTGTGCTTGCGGGTTTCGGGGTGCGCGTTTTGCGTTTATCTTGCGGTACCGGTGTGTATTGCGCTCTAGTAGTGTGGAGTTGAAATCCGTCTTGAGACCACGTAGCGTTCCCGTTTTTCTGCGCTGCGTTTTCTTGACGATCTGCTTTTTCATCACGAAAGGCAGAACAATGACCCGCTCCCGTCTTTTCAGCAATATCGACTTCTCGTCCATCGCAAGCAATCCCGAATTCAAAGAGGCAAGCGTTCGAACGTTTATCATTGATCCTCTGTTACAGAAATTGGGATACACAGCCGAAAATATCGTTCTCGAAAAAACGATTCAGATTCAAACCGGCAGCAAAAAGCAAACAACACCGTATTACGCCGATTACGCTCTGAAAATCGCCAATAGTTTCGTTTGTGTTATCGAAGCAAAATCCCCTGAAAAAAATATTGCTGAAAACTCGCTCATTGATCAGGCATTCTCTTATGCTTCCCATCGGGATATCCGAAGTAATTACTTTGTTCTTTGTAACGGTTTAGAGTTCGCTCTGTTCCGAACCGACATTGATCGTTCGCAAGTTTTACACTTTTCGCTTTCCGAAATCGACCAATACTGGAAAGATTTACTCCGGTATCTTTCGCCGGAAAGTTTTCGGGAAGGAAAAGTATTTCAGTACGAAAAACCGCAGGATGCGAAAAACAAGGACTTTGACAATTCGCTTTATTGCCGGAAAATGTTGCTCGATGAAATTTCAGTACGAAAAAGAGCCATGCGGAGGCATTTCGGCGTTCACGGATATTTTACCAAACAATCATGGGATGTGGTCAAAGCCCACATTCAGAATTACAGCCGTCCCGGCGATGTGATTCTTGATCCTTACGGCGGAAGCGGTGTAACCGCAGTTGAAGCGTTAATGGAACACCGGAAGGCAATCAATGTTGACATCAATCCGTTTGCCAACTTTTTGGTCGAATCACTTATTGTTCCGGTTAATTTTGACGAATTGCATAACGCATTTGAACAGATCAAAAAGGGATATTGGAAACACGAACCCAAAACAGACGAAGAAATTCAAAAGGCACTGCGAAAATATCCCCGCCCCAATCCGATTCCATTGGATAAGCACGCCGATGTCAGAACTGCCGACCAACTGTTTAGTCCGAAACAAACGGCTCAACTCGGCTTATTGAAATCGCTTATCATGAAAGTCCAAAACGAAAATATCCGTCAATCTTTGATGCTTATGTTTTCAGGACTCGTTACGAGAGTTAACCTTACTTATCATACAGGAAAAGCTGCAGAAAACGCTAAGGGACAAAGTGTTGCCGGTGCTAATGCTGCTGCTTTTCAATATTATCGTTATAGAATTGCGCCGCGTCCAACGGATATAGATACAATGGAATTTTTTGAACGGCGATATAATGCTGTTGTTGCGGCAAAGGTGGAAATGAAAAACGACATCACAGTTGATACGATTAAGAATGTTCAAATTGTCAAAGGGACGGCAACGGATTTATCGTTTATTGAAAACGAAAGCGTGGATTACATTTACACCGACCCGCCGTATGGTAAAAAGATACCGTATCTTGACTTGTCAGCGATGTGGAATGCTTGGTTGGACTTGGATGTTACTGAAGAAGATTACAAAATGGAAGCCATCGAAGGCGGTGAACATCCCAAGACAAAGGACGAGTATAAACAACTTATTGCGACAAGTATTAAAGAGATGTTTCGTGTACTTAAATTTGACCGTTGGCTTTCGTTTGTTTTTGCGCACAAAGACCCTGAGTTTTGGGACTTGATTATCAACACGGCAGAGCAATGCGGATTTGAATATATCGGGGCGGTTTCACAAAAGAACGGGCAAACAAGTTTCAAAAAACGGCAGCGACCATTCACTGTTTTGTCGGGGCAATTGATTATCAATTTCCGCAAGGTTCGCAATCCGAAAACGTTGATGAAAGCGAATATCGGAACCGATACGACAAAACTTGTTCTCGAAACGATTGAGGGTATTATCGCTAAGTACCAAGGTGCAACATTGGAACAAATTAACGATGAGTTGATTCTCAAAGGTCTTGAATTGGGCTTTCTTGATATTCTTTCAAAGATGTTCCCCGATTTGACACCATTTTTGTTGCAAAACTTCAGTTTTGACGGGAAAACAGGCATCTTTTCGATACCGGCAAATCGGAGTTTCAAAACGCATATTGATCAGAATTTGCGTATCAAATATTATCTGACGAGTTATCTGGTACGTTGTGAGCGGCAGGGCAAAGATGCCCATTTCGACGATATTATCCGCGAAGTGATGCCGTCATTGATGAACGGCTGTACACCGAAAAACCAAACGATTTTAAGTGTACTGAAAGATATTGCCGAACCTACCGGCAACGACTGTTGGCGGCTCAAACAGACGGGACAAAAAGAATTTGCAATGTAACAATATAATAAAAAATCCGTCGTCCATGACACACGAAATAAATGTAACTGTCTATTTTATTTTTAAGGATTGCGTGCAAAGTATAAAAACAATTAACTAAAACAATTAACTAAAACAATTAACTAAAACAATTAACTAAAACAACTAACTAAAACAACTAACTAAAACAACTCCGAAGGAGTTTAAGTTGGATAACCCCGTGCAAGCGGAGCGCAGCACGGGGTAAGTGTACAAACAAAACGAGAACTCCGAAGGAGTTCAATTTTGGTAATATATCAGCGAAATATCCGTATTTAATCAACCTTATTTACAACCTTATTTTTCCTAACAAAACAACCTTAGTAGCCATTGACAATAAAAAAATTCAACCTTATTACCTTTTGACTTTATTAGGTTACACACTTAAAATAAGGTAATAAGGTTATGTTTGTGAGGGATTCACGGGCTACTAAGGTCGTTTTTGTAAGAAAATAAGGTTGTAAATAAGGTTTGTTTGACTACCGCGTTGCCAATTTTCACTGATATATTACCAATTTTGATGTTTGGTATTCCATGACACACCGTCCCAAAATAAATCACTTTATTGAACTCCTATCGGAGTTCTCGTTTTTTTGTACACTTACCTCGTGCTGCACTTCGTTTGCACGGGGTTATCAAAATGAAACTCCTTCGGAGTTATTTTACGGAATTGTTTTAATTCATAGTTCAAACCGGACACGTTATCAAAAGTTTTTGGAACAATAAGATGTTAATAATACAATTTACAAAACAATTGACCAAAATAATTCACAAAAACATCAACTTTAAACTACCAGCAGGATAGAACAAGTTGAAACCAATGATCATCCTCTTTGCGTCTTTGCGCGCAACAAAAAATTCCAAGATCAAGATCATTTTTGTTTTACCAATGTTCCAGAGCGTAGAGTAGGATGTTGACGGCTAATTGCATGGCGGAATCCTGAGTGTAGCCGCGACATTCCAATGAACTGGCTCTTTCCAAAGCACAACTAACATCATACGGCGAAAAAACAATTGCCCAACGATCTCCGTCTTCGAGTTGGAGACCGTAGAGTTTGGGTTCTTCCTGCCGGACGGGGGCAACAATTTTGCGTCCCGGCGATTGTTCCGGCAACCGAACGTCAAGCGTTTTGATACTAAAACCGCCATATTCGTCCGAAAATAACGGATCATCAGGAGGAATCGCCTTGAATGGTCTGTCCGGGAACATTTTTTGTATCTCACCGTGAAACGATTCCGTAAAGGCTTTGGCGGAACATACCGCATTTGCGAACAAAAATCCGCCGCGTTTCAGATGTTCTTTTAGATTTTCACGTTGTTCCGGCGAAAACTGAAATGCGGTTCGACCGTGCATAAAAAGAATTGGATTCTCGTACAAATTTTCACTTGCCGGATTAACCGTATCAACCTGACGGACAACAGGCAGACCGAGATTGGTTTCCAGCCAAAATAACAGATTCAGCGGAGCGTGCGGAGCCGGATTCATTGCGCCGCCGCTGTCCAAAAACGACAGAAAAACCCGACCGCGCCGCGAATCCAATGTCGATGCCTTTTTCGTAACCGATTCTGCAATCTGATCCTTGAATTTTAGTTCCCGATTTGTCGCGTACGCTAAAATATTTAGACCGATTCCAAGACCGGCATCAATCTGTTTTTGTACAATTTCAGGATACGGTACGCCGCGTTTGAAAATTTTGGCAACTTCCCAAAGGCAGGAAAGAGACGGACACGGTTGTTCTGTTTGCGGGTCTTTAAACGGCGGAATATAAATCACACTGGTTCGGCAACCGAAATTGATTCCTTCAATGGGGCGAAGTTGTTCCGGTTCAATCGGAATTTCCGCCGTCCAAATCGGGTGCGACGCTTCCAACAACGCAAGTTCGTAACCCGGTTCGGGAAAAACAAGTTTCATTAATTCACGGAAACCGCTGTCAAATGTTTTATCGTTCGATTGCGCTTCGGCAATAATGAAACCGCCTTGATCAAGATATTCACGGAGTTTGGTTGCCATCCGTGCGGTTTCCGCGTCGTCTTGTTGTAACGGTGTACGGTCGCCGGAAAAATAAAGCACCGGCGATTGCAAGAGATGATCGACTGTTGCCGGACGAATATTCGTAATTTGCCAAGTCAGGTCAATGTTCCAACGCGATTCGGTGAACATCGTCAAATTGTTGACATCATTCGGATGGAGATTCCACGAATCCGTTTCGCCGTATTGAATTTTCGACATCAGAACAGGACGACGCCCTTTGGAAAGAAAAAGTAACGCTAATGCGGTTGAAGGCACGGTTCCGGTTCCTTGTCCTCGCCACGCTCCGTCAATCGAATCACGAAGCCGAAGAAGTTTGTCCGCACCTTCCCGATACCAATCATGTTGACCAATAAAACGCTGATTGGTCATTCGACCAACCCGCTCCAATGCGTACAGATAATAATAAAGCCAGTTTCAGACATTCGGATTTTTTGAAACACTAAAATTGGCAGACAACCAGGCAAGACCTTTTTTGATTTTCACAGCGATTTTGTGATTCGGTTGTTGAAAGCAGAGAATTTTTTCTCCGCGAACCGAAGCGGTTCCGGTGTCCAACATGCCGGACGTGATAATCAAACTGGCAATTCCGGCACAACTCATACTCCCACGTGTATCGTTGCTTCCGCCGCCGGCACGAGGATTGTAACCCCAAGCGTTGTTCGGATTCTGCGACTGCTCCCAATATCGTTGCGCTCTCAGCCAAGTCTCCGCTTTGGCAGAAATACCAACACGCTCCGCCTCATAAAGTGCCAGAATCGAAAATTGCGAATTGGATAAATCACTGCTTCCCATATTGCCATCCCAAGGAGTGTAATTCCAACCGCCATTATGTTCGTTATTGCCGCGAATCTGGCTGCGTTCCAGAAGATCAATATTGTTTCGAATAAGCAAACGGTCACGTTCAGGATCAACAAGACAAAACGCCATCGTCTGAAGCGAAATCGAATAATTCCGCCCCGCATCTTTGCCGGGAAACATCCGCAGATAACGCATTCCGCGTTGAACAGACGGATCGTCTTTGGGAACGCCGCAACTTACCATTGCAAGAATTGCCAAAGCGGTTGCGCCGCAGCGTTCGTTATCCGATACAAGTTCTTCCCAATTTCCGCGCGTTTTTTGATTCCGTTTCAGAAATTGAACGCCTTGTTCAATGGCAAGCCGCACTTCTTCGGGATCAATATCCTGACCCAATCCCGGAAAAACTGCCAACCCGAAACTAATAAAAATTACAACAAAAAAACGCATGAGCATGAGCAGTAGTCAGTAGCCGGTAAAATCGCTTGCGCAACTATTCACTATTCACTATTAGTTATTCACTATTAATTATTCCATTTTTCGTTTAATAAAACGGAAAGCATGGTTTTGAGTCGTTGGGGTTGCGATTCGGCTAGATTTTTTGTTTCGTGCGGGTCGTCGGGCAAATAATAAAGTTCGATGCCTGTTTTTTCACTGGGTTGCGGAACAATCAGTTTCCAACCGTCTTCAATCATCCAACGGAATCGCAAATTCTTTTCAGGAGACAACAGATCAACAAAATCGTGCGTAAAACATTCGCCAAACACCGTCTTGCGTGACTCCACCGCGTTTTTGTCCAATAAATCAATACCGGGTTGCGAAGCGTCTTTTTCGAGACCAGCCAACTTCAACAATGTCGGAACAAGATCGAGTGAAGAAACCGGATGAACCTCATCACGATTCGGTACAATATGTCCCGTCCAACGCAAAATAATCGGCGTTCGCAATCCGCCGTCGTAAGGAGATTGTTTTGATTTCGGAG
>JAISQH010000424.1 GCA_031274385.1 Planctomycetaceae bacterium
GCTGCGCGACTTGATGATGGTTGGGGGCGACTCGATCCGGTGATTGCGCTGCGCTCCATCACCGGTTATGCATGATGCCATCGCTGCGCGACTATTGAAAAAATGTATGTTAAAAGATGTGTTGGTATAACGAGGGCGTTGCCCTACGCTATGATATTTGACCCTTTCAGGGTCAGACGGAACTTTTCTTTCAAATGTAAACCTCCCACAAAATCCAAGTTAATCTGCAAATTTCAAAATGAATCGCACACAAAGGCAAAGTTACTTTCAGAGGCGGATTACTTTGAAAACCAACTTTTGATGCGGTTCAAAATACTTTGTTGTTGGGGGAGACTCGATCCGGTGATTGCGCTGCGCTCCATCACCGGTTATGCATCATGTCGTCGCTGCGCGACTATTAAAAAACAAAAATAGACAGTTACATTATATATTTCGAGAGATTTCGTGTGTTTCGTGGTGAGTCTCGGTTTTTAGAAGTTCCCTAAACTCCACTCTTGATCATCTCGTCGCTACGCGACTATGGAAAAATGATAACTAAGGGCACTTGAGTAAAATAGGGGACTTAATTAATAACTAACAACTGACAACCGGCTACTGACAACCGGCTACTTGGAAAAATAGACATCTTGCTTGAATTGGGTTGACCGTGTATAATGATTTTTAGTTTGTTGTGACATGGAGGGTTCCTCATTTTTAGCAAATACCAATGATTAAAAAATTATCAATCGTGTATGTTGTTCCTTCTCGGTACGATGATGATGGATATGTTCAGCGTTGGATTAAAGGAGTCGTGCCTTCCAATTCCCTTGCCGTGCTTAAAAGTCTGGCAAATGAAATGATTGCGGCACAACCCATTCCCGGTGTCGCCATTTCTTTGGAATCTTACGACGACAATATCCAACGGATTCCTTTTGAAAAACTCGCTGCCCGAAACCGTGATCCTGAAACCCGTGTTGTTGTCGGGATTGTCGGAGTTCAGTCGAATCAATTTCCCCGTGCTTCCGATATTGCACTCCGGTTCCGTCGTCTTGGTGTTGATGTGATGATTGGCGGTTTCCATGTGACGGGGATTTTGGCTCTGTTCAATGAGCCTTCGCCGGAATTACAACATCTCATCCATCACGGCGTCAGTCTTATTGCCGGTGAAGCGGAAACTCCCGGTGTTATGGAAAATGTCTTTAACGATGTTGTGCAGGGAACACTCCAACCGATTTACCGATTTCCCAAAGCCCCCGATTTATCAAATTCGCCCCCGCCGCAGGCTGAACCGGGTTACATCGACCATTTTGGTGCCAAATGGGCAACCATTGATTCTTCACGCGGTTGTCCTTATGGTTGTACGTTTTGCACGGTAATCAATATTCAAGGTCGTAAAATGCGTTGCCGGTCTTCGGAAGCTGTCCTCGCAACTGTTCGGAGTAATTACGAAAAAGGCGTCAAAAATTTCTTTTTCACCGACGACAACTTTGCCCGAAGTGCCCATTGGGAAACGATTTTCGATGGTCTTGCCGAAATGGCGGAGGAAGGGAAAACCATCAGTTTTATGATGCAAATCGACACTCAAGCCAGTAAAATCCGCCATTTTGTGGATAAAGCGAAACGGGCGGGTTGCCGGATGGTTTTTGTCGGAATGGAAAGCGTCAACCCGGAAAATATTGCGGCTGCCGGCAAAACGCAAAATCATGTCGATCAATATCGTGATATGGTTCGTTGTTGGCAGGAAATCGGTGTCATTGTTCATGTCGGCTACATTATTGGTTTCCCGAATGATACATTGGAATCGGTTCGGCGTGATGTTGTTTTTCTTCGGGATCATGTCGGAGTTGATTTAGCCTCCTTTTTTATGATGACGCCGTTACCCGGTTCGGTTGACCATTTTGAAATGGTTCGGCGCGGCGATCCGATTGATCCCGACCTGAACAAATACGACTCGTTCCACGAAACGTTTCCGCATCCGAAAATGAAACCGGGCGAATGGAAAGCCGCAACACAATTGGCTTATAATGAATTTTACACGAAAGAACATTGTACCAATATCTTGCGTCGTTTGCCGAAGGAACATTACTGGCTTATGTTTTGGAATTTGATTTGGTATCGGTATTCCGGTGTTTTTTCGGGAACTCACCCGATGATGACTGGTTTTTTCCGTCAAAAAGATCGCTTGGATCGGCGACCCGGTATGCCGACAGAAAATATTTTCCGTTTCGGTTGGCGTTGGCTCAAGGATTTTGTTCTTGACAGCAGTTCGTATATCAAATTATTTTTTGAATTTCAGGAAATTTGGTTTTTGACGCGCAATTACGTTCCCGGCAAAGAACCGGAGACGGAAGTTATTGCGAGTCAAGAGGTTCAGGAATTACCGCGAGTTGCGTTGTCACGGCGTTTTGCACGGCTTCGGCATTGGGCGCCGCTGGCTCAGTTGAAACTGCGTTGGAATTCGCACCAACAACGTGTTGCGGAATGTAATTGGAGCGGTCGGTATGACGATGCGGTGCAGGAAATCCGCAATACGCTTTCCGTCACCGCCAATCGGCTTCGCAGTATCAGCAAGACCTTAGCGGCGACAATGAATTATCGGGAAAAACGCAATGCCCGTGATTTGGAAATAGTTGCCGGAGAAATCGAGGATTGCCTTTTGGAGTTGGACAAAACTCCCGCCAATCCTTCGCTTCTTTACAAAACAGATCAATTTGTCCGCGAAAAATTGCTTGCCCGTTACGAAGAGCTTTCCTGCGGCAGTGTTCGGTTGCGGCGTCGCGCCAACCTCTGGCGGCGCAACGCCTTAGACAACCTAAAACATCGGCGGCTTGTTCGTTGCGGAGTGGGTTTGATGCAACGTCCATGGTTGGCGGTTATTGATCTGTACCTTTCCTGCCGGTTCTCCATCGCAGCGTTTCGGAAAGAACTCTAACAAATCAATTAATTAATATAATCAATCATTCGTGTCCCATTAAATTTCTCAAAATCAGTCATAACCTTTTGTTTTTCAGTATTTATGTAAAATTTTGACCCCTTCCGACTTCAATTTGCAATAAAGATCGTTGCTTGAAAATAAGGATATTTTTCGAAAAAGCAAAAATTATGTAACATATTGTCCGACTTTCCTACAAAATCTACAGGTTTTAGACTTAATACAATTTGAAAAAAAAAACTATATTTCAAGCATTCGATGAAAAAAATTACAAAAACCAAAAAAGTCAATAACCATAATCAATTGATACTATTCAAGTTATAATGGGACACTAGTGTTTTACAGTCAATCAGCCTAATCATTAAATCTGTTAATCAAAATTCAAACAACCTTCCATTAGCTTCCTGTGAATTATTCCCCCGAATAAAATTGGGCAACGGAATAGAGAACTTAATATAATAGTAGATCGTAGAAAGGATTTTGTGTAACATGAATATTGCGGAGTACTGTATTAAGCATGTTGAAAATTTTAATCATGCTGTCAAAACGGAAGAAGATTTGAAGGTCAAGGTTATTCTTCCTTTTTTGAACACATTGGGCTATTCCGAATCGTTTTTTCGTTTTGAAAACAATATTCCGGTACAGGTTGGTACGAAATCGACCGTTGTGAAAAGCGATATTGAAGTTCTTTTTGACGGACATGTTCAGATGGTTATTGACACGAAACGACCTTCTCATTCCATCTCGGAACGTGATGTTATTCAAGTAGTGAGTTACGCGAAACTTGTTGCTACGCCGCCCGCTTTGTATGGTGTGGTAACAAATGGCAAAGAAACTGTTGTCATTAATATTTTTTCGGGTCAACGGACAGATATTGTTCCCGACAAAAAACAATTGTTACGCGACATAGAAAAATCAGTTTCCAATACTTTCACTGAAATTCAGTTACGCGAAATCAAAAGTGTCCTGCTAACAATTCAAGAACATAAAGATTTATTTAATGTTATTGATCGCTGTAAAGAGATTATTGAGAAAAAAGGGT
>JAISQH010000440.1 GCA_031274385.1 Planctomycetaceae bacterium
TTTAACTTATTCTATTTTTGACGGCGTTCATTATTATTTTACTCAAGGGAGATTTTTATAACTTCATGTTATAAAAAATTTACAAATCATGTTATAAAAAAATTTGTTTCATTTTTTTCGTGAAATTTCGTGTTTTTCGTGGTAGAATCCTCATTTTTCATTTTTAAAAATCCTCTAAAACAAAAAAATCGCCACAATGAAATTGATAACGGAGACGATAACGATACTCATTTGATTCTTTGCGTCTTTGCGCGCAAATGAAAATAGACAGTTACTTTGTGAGTTGTGAGTTGTGAGTTGTGAGTTGGTGACAATTATTCACTGTCAATTCTCCGCTGTCAACTCTCCACTGTCAACTATATTTCCGATCCATTGTCTGACCACAGCAGCGGCAGCATCAGGATTTTCAGTAACAAGGATTCCGGCTTCGTCCACCAACGTGTGAATGTCCTTGTCGAATCCTTCCAATGTTCGTGTTGCTTCCATTGCTTCCGCTTGTTTTTGTTCTTCTTCTTGTTTGAGCCGTTCTTCCATTTGCTCCGGTGTTTCCGGCTCCGCTACCACCGGTTCCGGTTCGCCCTTGAGTTTTCGTAACCACGCAGCATGTTCGGCTTCGAGTTCCTCCTTCGTCTTGCCAAGAACCGCCGCACGTTGCCGCTCCGCTATTTTTTGTGCCACACGCGCCGCTTCAAACTTTTTAATCAAAGCAACCGCATCCAAAACCGCTTCTTCACGCGGAGAAAAAACTTTCGCCGAATTTGCCCGCTCACGATCCCGCGCTTCCAGTTGTTCTCTTCCCGCCTCAATATAACGCACAATATCTGTCGGTGATAATCGTTTCGGATAAATTTCGTCGTTGAGTTCTTCCCGATCCCAAAAATCCGCCAACTGAAGACCGGTGATCTCTTCAATTTTCTGATTTTTTTCGTTGCGCACTTCCGCCCGCTTTTTAATATGCTCAACCGCATCCTCAATCGGCATCTTACCAACCGCTTTTGAAAACTTTTTGCCCTTCACCAGTTTATGCCGCGTAACAACAATTTCCGGGTTGATCCGACCAAGCGTTTCAAGAAGCTTGATCTGCTCCTCCAACGTCAGCCCGCTTCGCGACTGAACATGCTCGACCAAATCACTCGGTAAAACCGGCATCCTCGAATAATCCGGCTCCTTCTTCTTTTTCCGTTTCTTACCAAACACTTTTTTTTTAATTGAAAATTGAAAATTGACAATTGAAAATTTTGGGGGAGATTTTATTAGCAATTGATAATTGATAATTGGAAAAGAATTTCTTCCTCTCATCTTCAATTTTCAATTGTCAATTATCAAAGTTGTCTTTTGTTGTTTTTACGATGGCATGAAGGATTTTAATGACTTCTTCGCAGTCTTTTTGAATACTATCGCCTTGTTTGTCTGTTAGATATTCCGTTTGTATGAGAAGTTTAATCCAGTATTTTGTTTCAACAGCTTCTTTCAATGCAATATTCATTTTGGAAAGGAAATCTTTTTTTGATTGACCTTGCGTTGCCTCATTAACATTGGCTCCAATACTTGTTCCGGCTCGTAGAACTTGTTTCGATAAAACAAATTCTTTGTGTTCCTTACACAGAAATTGGTAGAGATGAACAATTCGAATCGCAAAATTAAAACTTTTGTCAATAATTAAATTATCATCTTTCATTGTTTTATATCTCTCATTTTCAATTGTCAATTTTCAATTGTCAATTTTATTGTTTTATACCTCTCATTTTCAATTTTCAATTATCAATTTTATTCTCGACCAGTACGGCGTTTCCGATCCATTGTCGGATAATGGCGGCGGCGGCATCGGGGTTTTCGGCAATGAGTTCGGCGATTTCGTCCTTGAGCGAACGGATGGAACCGAAGGAATCCAACGTCCGATTGATTTCTTCTTCTTCGGCTTCAGCGGCTTCGGCAGCGGCTTCCGCTTCGGCGGCGGCTTTGGCTTCCAACTCCGCCCGAAGACGCGCCTCAATCACCTCCAGCGGCGTCTCCGTACCCTCAACAATCACAATCGGCTCCGGCTTCGGCGGTTTGGTAATCGACCAGAGAACACACAATCCGCAAAGAACAAGACCCATCAAACTAAGACTTTGCCAGTTTTGTTTCAGCCAAAGTTGAATCTGTTGCCACATCGTCAGAACAATCACCGGCTCCTCTTTCGGATGATAAAATTCAACCGTTACCATGCTCAACGGCTCAGGATTCAATCGGGCATTCCACCAAGGCATCAAAATTTGCGCCACACTTCGCTGCGTCGATTGCCGAATCCTTTCACGAACCGCCTCCAATTCTTCTTCCGTCGGCTCCGGCGGTAACTCGCCGCGTTTCCTGTTTTCCTGATACCATGTTTCCAGAGCATGTTTATCAGGAATCCGAAGCGTTGCCAAAACACGTTCCGGCGTGAACGGAACAATCTCCGTGTTGGCTTCCTGACCTTGAAGAGCATTACTATATTCTTGTTCGTGCTTCTTTTCGGTCGTTTTGGCTCCGCCGGCTTGATTGGCTTGAGGATCAATCAACGGACTTGAAAATTGTGCAATCGAACCGGGACGACCAAACCGGTCATATCCGATTTTTTCATAATCAAGTCCCAAAATATGTTCGGTCAACTTGGTCGGTTTACCATGTTCAACCGTAAAAAGTCGTTCACTGAGATGTTTTGTTAAATCGACGGACGTTTCAACTTGCAGCCCTTCGATATGGGGCAGAAGATTGTAAATTTTATCTTTGAACGCCGTCTGGTAACGGTTCATCTGCCGGAGATAATCGCCGGGACCTCCGGTGAGTTCTTCGCCGGCTCCGTTGTAACTCCGGCTGTTGCGGCTGTCAATAATTTTAATCTCTTTCAAATCGGCATTGCGAAACACGCCCTGAACCGCAGCACCAATCGCGGAAATCGTATTATCTTCAAGCGGTTTGAAACTGATTGTCTCAACAAAAACAGAAACAGAGAAGACTTCTTTTTTCGCCCAGATATTCCGATCCCAATCCTTTCGCAAACTCGGAATCACCGACGCCGAAGCCACTCCCTCCATTCTCATAATTTCATCCGCAATATCTTGAGCAATAGCATTGACTTCCTGTTTGTCCATCATTTTGGCACTTGACCAAGGAGTCAACGCTAAAACCGCTTCATTCCGTGCATTGCCGCGTGTATTGATTGCTTTTGCTTCGTAAATCGTGGCGGCATAAGTTGCGCGTTGTGCTTTCGGAACCATGAGCTGATCGCCAACCCAATGATGCACCCGCAGATTGGCAACCGCCAACGCGTCTTCCACCGCACGTTGTTCTTCCTGAGTAAAATGCCGACCATTGTAAAGCGCAACCTCTTTCGAACGCGAATCACCCGGTTTGATGCTTCCGATGAGAAGATAACCAAGTGAAACCAACAACGTCGAAAACAAAAGCACCGCAACAATCCGGTTGCCCGGTGTCATGCTCAAATAAAGGTCGCGAAGTTGAGCGTAAATCCGTTTGAGGTGTTCCACGTTATTAGTTAATAGTTAGTGGGAAGTGGGGAGTGGGGAGTGGGAAGTGGGAAGTGGGAAGTGGGAAGTGGGAAGTCATCCGCTTGCGTCTTCACTCTTCACTCTCCACTCTCAACTAAACTCGGATATTTTGAATTTCCTGATAGGCTTGAACAAATTTGTTTCTCATTTGCATCATCATTTTGAAGGCGATATCGGCTTTCTGTACCGCCGTCAGAACTTCTGCCATTCCGATTTCGCCGCCCGTCATCAACTTTTCAACCGCTTGATCGGCACGTTGCTGCATCATATTGACTTCGCCGATGCCGCCCAGCAACAAGTCTTTGAAGGACGTTTTCTTTATTTCCGCTGCGGTCATGGGACGATCAGGATCCATCTTGAATCCGATACGCCCCAAACCTTGCCTCGCCTCAAGTTGACCAATCCGACCAACTCCACCGTAAAGATAACTGATTCCATCCATGATTTAGTGGGAAGTGGGAAGTGGGGAGTGGGTGTTAAGCCGCTTGCGTCTTCACTTTCCACTCTCCACTCTCCACTAGGTAATGATTCTTAATGTTTGATTTGCCATTGATTTTGTGACTTCGATGGCGCCGAGGTTGGCTTCGTAGGAACGTCCGGCTTCCACCGCGTCAGTGAACTCCGTGACGAGGTTGATTCGCGGTAAATTGATAAAACCTTGTTCGTCGGCGTCAGGGTGGAACGGCACATACTTCCGAATCGGCGGCAACTCGTCCCGGCAAACCTCGCGAACAAACACGCCCGCCGAACCGTTCGGACCAATCGTATTGTCCTCCTGAAACAAAACAAAACGCGGATCATACGGTTTCAATTCCCCGTTTTCATTCCGGGTCGAAGTAATGTTCGCCAAATTACTGGCAATCGCGGTCATTCGAATCCGTTGCGAAATGAGACCGCTCGTACTAACATCCATGATCTTGAGCATAATCAATTCATAACCCGTCATTCCGAACAGGTTGGTCTTTTAAGTTGAAGGAAACAAATAGAACCAAAACAAGTCGCAGGATAGTAACGATTCGCAAGAAATGAATCAAGAGCAAAATCAATCCGACACAACTTTGTCCCATATTATAATGACGGGTTTGAAAATCGTCCCAACCGGCACGTCAATACGGATGATTGGAACCAATTCCCGCCATTTTTACCGAAATTGGTACGTACCCGAAGGGAATTGGTAGATACCCGAAAGAAATATCTACGTTGACGGAAGAAAAATCTACGTACCTGTCTATTTTGTTTTTCAAGATTGCGCGCAAAGACGCAAAGAATTTCAAGGTTAGTTTTAACTTGCACTGTTTTTGAGCGTGTTTATTTTTAATTTTATTCAAGGGATATTC
>JAISQH010000446.1 GCA_031274385.1 Planctomycetaceae bacterium
CATTTTCCGCCGCAAGGACTCAGAACAATTGCCTGTTCACTTCCGCGTGCGCCTGCCGCCATGAAGGAAGAAGTTTTTGGTTCGGCGGAGGAAGATACGGGCATTTTGTTAATGGAAGATTCTGCTGTCTTTCAAACAATCAAACCTGACCACCCGGCTCAGTCCTCCGCCTCTGAAACGGATATTCAAATCGAAGTGATCGAAGATTGTAAGGAAGCGTTACGAAAAGTTTGGGCGGAGTCCGCATCCGATGACGTCATTTGTGTTACCGGTTCTTTGTTTCTGGCTGCCGAACTGCGCAAATTCTTTTTTGAACAAATTGAACCGGAATTTGTTGCACAGGAACCAGTTGTACAATAACAGTTCAAAAAACGAAAATGGTCATACGCCATTTGAAATTGTTTGCCGAAATACGATTAGACCAACCGTTAAACTTTGTAACTGCCTATTTTAGTAATCATGTGTCAATAAACTTATTTTTTTGTTTTTCAACAGTCGCGCAGCGACGAGATGATGCATAACCGGCGGTGTAGCGCAGCGCAACCGCCGGTGAATCACCAACAACAACCAAAGTCGCGCAGCGACGACATTATCAAAAGTGGAATTTGGTGAAAGAGACGAAAGAGATTTTATTCGATAATATCGATAATGCCGTCGCTGCGCGACTTTGGCGTTGGGGGGGGGACGCGATCCGGTGATTGCGCTGCGTTCCATCACCGGTTATGCATAATAACGTCGCTAACGCGACTAATTTCAATATTACTTTATCGTTTCAATTTAAAAGACTTAATTGAAAATAGACAGTTACTAAACTTTAATCCGTTATATTTCCTTGTTGACACTTCCTGAAATTGTTAGTCTTGATTCTCATGCCGGATTTGTTCGGATTCCGCCGGAGTTGGATGTTCCGTTGACAGATCGGGTACGTCGAATTATTGACACGGAATCATTTCGAAGACTTGCCAAAATGACGCAGGTTGGTCTTGTGTCTTTGGTTTATCCGGCGGCACGACACACCCGATTCGAACATTCGTTGGGAGTGTACCGTTTGGCGTTGCTGTTTTTGAAACGGTTATCTCATGTCCCCCGTTTTATGGAAACCGTTTCACGAAAAGACGCGGAACTTCTGATTGTTACGGCGTTGCTTCACGACATCGGACATTGGCCCTTCTGCCATTTGATTGAGGACATTCGGATTGACGGCTTGCCGCATCATGAAGAATTGGCAGCCGGAATTTTGCGTTACGGCGAGACGGCAACATGTTTGCGAAACGATTGGAATGTCGAACCGGAATCGGTTATCAAATTATTGAGCGGAAATCATTCCGGCAATGATCCTGTCATCGGATTATTGTCCAGTATTTTATCAGGACCGATTGACATTGACAAAATGGACTATCTTTTCCGTGACAGTTTACATGCCGGAGTTCCTTACGGGCGGAATCTCGATCAAGCCCGTCTTATCGGCAGTCTTTGCGTCAATGAATCCGGGAGCGGTTTGGCGATTACCGAAAAGGGGAAAACGGCGGCGGAGTTGATGATTTTTGCACGATATGTTATGTTTAGCGAAGTTTATTGGCATCATACCGTTCGGGCTGCCACCGCCATGCTCCAACGGCTTTTCACTGAATTGTATCGGGAAGGGCGAATTGAGTTGACCCGTTTTTTTGAATGGACAGAGGACGAAGCCGTCCGGTTTTTCATGGAATCGTCACAAAAAATGCCGACCCAATCGCTTGCCGAAGGGCTTTTCGGAACGAAAAGATTGATTTATAAACGGGTGGCTCAGTTTAGTATTCTGGAACAACCGGAAATCTATCGAAAATTGGCGGGGCAACCTTATCATCAACTCTGTGAATTGTCCGATCAATTATCAGCAATCCTTTCGGGTAACAAACCGCCGTTTGCTGTTTTGATTGACGCTCCGCCTATTGAGAAGGAAGTTGAAATCAAAATTGACGTTTTTTATCCGAAACAAAATTGTTATCGGGCGTTGGAAAACATTTCACCGGTTGTTCGTGCCATGGCGCGGGAACAGTTCGACGATTATACCAAACGGGTTCGGATTTTCGCTCATCCCGCTGTTACTGTTTCACCTCAGGAAAATCAACAAATGATTGATTTTCTGGTTAATAAAAAGATAGGCACATCAACAGATCAAAAATTTCCCGGCGTTCCGTTTTTGGAGCAAAAATAGTCTCTCTTTTTTATGGACGTTTGGCGTCCTCTTGAAACTGGTCATTGAGTTGTTGCCAGATTTGACGCAATTCGTCGGCTTTTTCCGGTAATTGTTGTGACAAATCGTTTTGTTCCGACCGATCCGATTGCATGTCGTAAAGCCGCCAAAGATCATCGCCTTGACGTTTCTTTGATGTTGAGACAAGTTTGAATTGACCATCGCGGATTGCCCGATTGCCTTCATGCGAAAAGTAAATCGGCGAACGTTTTTTGATTTCGGCATCAGCGGAACCAACAATCACCGGAAAGAAACTTTCACCGGGTAACGGTACAAATTCCGTTTCCGATGAATTATTGTTGCTGTCTTGATAACCGGCGGCATCGAGAATTGTTGGTAAAAGATCAACAACATGACCGGGATTGTGCCGCAAACCGTTGGCTGACGGCGTCAGTTTTTTGTGCCAGGAAACGATCAACGGAGTTGAAATTCCGCCTTCGAGCGTCCAGACTTTGTGTCGGCGAAACGGTGTGTTACTGGTTGTTGACCAGCCGGGACCGAGACAGAGAAATGTTGCTGCGGAGCCGGGAGCGGCTTCCGGGTCATGACCATCCCCGCGAATCATCACCTCCGCCGAGCAACCGTTGTCCGACAGAAAGAAAATCAACGTGTTTTCGAGAACATTCATGGAGCGGAGTTGATCGAGAATCCGACCGATTTCCCGATCAATGACATCAACCATTGCCGCGTGAATTGACATTTTAACGGCTTGAAAATTTTGTTGTTCTTTTGTCAAATCAGCCCATGGCAACGGTTTAAGGATTTCTCCGGTGCCGAGCGGATCGAGATTATTTTGCGGATACGGCGGTCCGACTTCCGGTTCGGGCGGTGAAAGCGGGCAATGAACAATTCCCATGTCCGTCAAACGCCGGAACCGTTGTTCTCTGATTTTTTCCCAACCCGCCTGATATTTTTCGCGATACGTTTCGATTACCTCTTGCGGAGCGTGCAGCGGAAAATGCGGTGAGGTGAACGCTGTCAGTGCAAAAAACGGGGAATCCGGTGTTTGGGCGGCATGTTCTTTGAGTTGGTTAATGGTTTCCTGTGCAATAAACGACGTGGTATAAAAACCGCTATTGGGTTGAACCGGCGTAAGATTCTGATCATTCCGGCGATGATGTTGCGGATTGAAATTCCGGTTATGATCCAAGAGTTCGTAAGATTGGTCGAAGCCGCCGTCTGCACACGGCAACGGCGCACCGGGAACATGCCATTTTCCGCTGTGGTAACAACGATAACCCAGCGTTTTCAAATAATGAGGAATAACCCGAACGCCCTTCGGCAACCGCGACCCTTTGACAATCGGATCACTCCGAACTTGCTGCGGATAATAACCGGTCATCAATGCGGTTCGTGTTGACCAACATCGGGCGGTGTTATAAAACTGAGTAAATCGAAGCCCGGTTTTTGCCAACGCATCAAGATTGGGCGTTTCGATTTCACCTCCGTAGCAACCCGCATCAGAAAACCCCATGTCATCCGCCACAAGAAGCAAAACATTAGGACGTTCCGCCGCAGAAAGAAATGAAACCGACAAAAAAATCAAAAGAAAAAAGAAAAATCTCATTTTTTGCACCGTTCACAGAATATTGGGTTGTTGTTCGCGATTGATTGTAACCACTGTTCGCCTATATTTTAATTTTACCGCGAAAATCACAAAAAAACACGAAAGAATCAAGAACATGATAAAGTTTATCCATTTTTCCCGCGTATGCAATACGGTAACAACAGTCAATCTGCCAAGTTTAAAATAAATGACGCATAAAGGCACGAAGAACACAACGACATTTACTAAAATTACCTGATTATTTCATCTGACTCCAACGGAGTCAAAATCGTGTTAGCGACGGGGGCTTGCCCTTGTTATACCCCACCATTTTTTTGAGACACGAACCAGACGAACAATACAAGATAAACGAAAGAGCCATCATCAATTTTATTTTAGTCGCGCTAGCGACGGCATAATGCATAACCGGCGGTGAAGCGCAGCGCAACCGCCGGACAACGCCCCCACCCATCATCAAGTCGCGCAGCGACGGCATTATCAAAAGCAGAGTTTAGGGAACGGCGTCCGGTGATTGCGCTGCGCTCCATCACCGGTTATGCATGATGCCGTCGCTGCGCGACTATTGAAAAAATGTATGTTAAAAGATGGGGGGTATAACAAGGGGCTTGCCCCCGAAATAGGAATCGACGAGGGCTTTCCCCTTAAATTGATTGATAGCGGGCGCAAGCGTACGAAATAAATCAATCATTTCGGGGGCAAGCCCCCGTCGCTAACGTCATTGTGAATTTTAATAAAATTGACTCTCGGAGTATCGAATTCGACTCTCGGAACATCGAATTTGACACTCGGAACATCGAATTTGACTCTCGGAACATCGAATTTGACTCTCGGAGCATCGAATTTGACACTCGGAACATCGAATTTGACTCTCGGAGCATCGAACTTGACTCTCGGAACATCGAATTTGACTCTCGGAGCATCGAATTTGACACTCGGAACATCGAATTTGACTCTCGGAGCATCGAACTTGGCATTTTTTCATTAAACCGTAAATTGAACCATAAACGGAATCCTTGATTCATTGTTGTTCGGACTTGTATTGATACGGGTTGCTAAAATGCTTGAATGGGATATAATCATTTTCACTATTTTATCTTGAAATCTCTGAATTTTTGCTTTTTCCACCACAGTGATTTTGTTAAGACTTTTTTATTCACCCTCATTTGAAATGTTTTAAGCGGAAAGCGGGAGTTGGAATTGACCACAACCACAAACGTCTTCAATCATTTCATTGTCAACAAAGGAGACCTGCTATGCGGCTTGTAACCCGATCCGATTTCGACGGACTTGTTTGTGGAATGCTCTTAAAAGAAGAAGGAATCATTGATTCTGTTCAGTTTGTTCATCCGAAAGACCTGCAAGACGGAAAATTCAAGGCTGAACCAAATGATATTTTGTGTAATGTGCCATTTGTTCCCGATTGCGGAATGTGGTTTGACCATCATTCCAGCGAAGCGGAACGTGTCGGCTGGACACAGGAAGTTAAAGGAGTCAGCAAAAAGGCTCCGTCTTGTGCCGGAATTGTGTATGAATATTACGGTGGAGAGAAAAAATTTCCGAAATTCAAAGAACTGGTCAGTGCGGTTGATAAAGTCGATTCCGGTCAACTCTCGCCGGAAGATATCCGAAATCCGCAAGGTTGGGTTCTGATCGGTTTTATCGCCGATCCACGCACCGGACTCGGACGCTTTCACAACTACCGTATCTCAAATTATCAACTCATGATGGCGTTCATCGACCATCTCCGAACAAAAACATTGGATGAAATTCTTGAGCATCCCGATGTCAAAGAACGAATCGACCTTTATCGTCAACAAACTGATCTCTTTGTTGAGATGGTCATTAAATATTCAAAAATGGACGGAAACGTTTTGATTACGGACTTGCGCGGTGTTGATCCGATTTACTCGAGTAACCGGTTCACTATTTACAGTGTTTTTCCCGATCAAAATGTTTCGCTTTGGATTACCGACGGCAAGGCGAAAGTTAATGTGATGATTTCGTGCGGTTACAGTGTTGTGAACCGAACCTGTACCGCCGACGTGGGAGCCTTGATGCTCAAGTACGGCGGAGGCGGTCATAAACAAGTCGGAACTTGTCAGGTTCCCTTTGATGACGCCGATAGAATCATCGCCGAAATCGTTAAAGGTTTGAAGAATTGAAAAATCCGAAAAATCGTTCATTAAAATAATAGACCTGGTCCAACACTTAAAAAATGTAACAGACATCAGGCAGGAAGGCGTTAGCGGCGGGGGCTTGCCCCCGAAGTAATCGGTTGTTTTTGACAGTAAATCGTCCATCTCGTCGGTCACAAGCGACCGTCGCTAACGCCTAACGCCCCAATAATAACAGCAGTAATGGAAACAATTCTAATGAAATAAAAGAACAAAAAAATGCAAAGATCAAAAAGATAACAATAAAAAACCAGGAGTCACGAACATGAACCAAGAAGAAAAAGCAATCTTAACCATCGGAGACCTGACGATTGAATTACCGGTTCTGATTGGTACGGAAGGGCATAAATCAATTGACATTTCGAAACTGTATGACGAATACGGTATCACCACATTTGATCCGTCGCTCGGAAGTACCAGCGCGTGTAAAAGTACAATTACTTACATTGATGGTGATAAAGGTATTTTGCGTTATCGCGGTATTCCGATTGAACAGTTTGACCGCCCTCAACCCAACTTCATTGAAGTGACTTGGCTTTTGATTTTCGGAACATTGCCAACCCGTCAGGAACTCCGGGATTTCCGCGATCTTTTGACAAGCAATGAGATGTTACATGAAGGCTTGCGGCAGCAATTCGGTGATTTGCCGCCGAAATCGCCGCCGATGGCGATTCTTTCGGCAATGCTGAGTCAATTGGCATGTTATTACGAAAAATTCCTGCCGCTTGGTGATGACGAATTATTTGTTGAAGCCGCCGCCCGGTTGATCAGCAAGGCAAGAACGATTGCAGCCTATTCCTATCGCAGATCAAAAGGATTACCGTTCATGTATCCAGACCCGGCATTACGGTACGGTGCCAACTTTCTGCACATGATGTTTTCGATTCCTTATCAACAGTACATTATTGGTGAAGAAATTGAGGATGCAATCAATCTTGTACTGATTTTGCACGCCGATCATGAACAAAATTGCAGTACATCAACGGTTCGTGTTGTTGGTTCGGCGAAGGCGAATTTGTTTGCGGCGTGTGCAGCCGGAGTCAGCGCGCTTTGGGGACCGCTTCACGGCGGTGCCAATGTCGAAGTTGTGAGGATGCTCGAATCAATCTACAACGGCGGTATGAAACCGGAAGAATGTATTGAAGCGGCAAAAGATAAAACAAATCCGTTCAAACTTTTCGGCTTCGGACATCGGGTTTATAAGAATTATGATCCGAGAGCAAAAATACTTCGGGCAGCGGCGGATCGGGTTTTTGCACGTTTGAAAACAAATGACCCGCTTTTGGATGTTGCACGAAAACTCGAAGAACTGGCATTGGAAGACCCTTATTTTGTCGAACGGAAACTGTATCCGAATGTCGATTTTTACAGCGGAATTTTGCTTCGTGCCATTGGTATTCCGACCAACATGTTCACGGTGATTTTTGCAATGGGACGGTTGCCCGGCTGGATTGCCCAGTGGAAAGAACAGCACGATAATCCGTCGCAAAAAATCATTCGCCCGCGCCAACTCTATATCGGCAACAAAATCACCGATTACGTGCCAATCGAAGAACGATAGAGAATTTGTGGTTTGGGGTTTGTGGTTTGTGTTGCAAATGATTTACTCTCCACTATCAACTCTCCACTATCAACTATCAACTATCAACTATCAACTAAAAAACCCTCGTTTGATCTTGCGACCAAACGGGGGTTGTATTGAATCGTATTAAAACCGATGTTGCCTCTTTACACTGAAACGCTCCTTTATTTCCTCTTTGATGTTGAATCAAACGAGTTCTTTTTTGGAGCCGATAAGTGTTCGAAGCCGTTCCGCCAATAAGGAGGAATCAAATGGTTTCTTGAACGTTTCATTAATACTTGAACGATCGAAGCTCATGGTACTTCCGTCATCCGGGAGTAGCGCGATGAGAATGATTTCAGAAAATTCGCCGTTCCTCCGTAGATTTTGGCAAATTTGCACTGATTCCATTTTTCCGATCGAAAAGTCAACAATAATACAGTCAGGATGGAAACTCTCGGCTTGAATTCCGGCATCGAAACCGCTTGCCGCAACAGCGACCCGAAACGATTTTTCGACGGGCAACTCCCGTTTAAGATTTTCGATCAAAACCTGATCCTGAGCAACAATCAGGACTTTTGCCAAGGTCTCATCTTCGAGTCCTTCTAACGGCATCCCATGTTCTTTCAGGAATTTAATCAAGTATTCTCTCGGAATCCGACGGTCTTGCGACCCAGGAATACGGTACCCTTTAAGCCGGCCGGAGTCAAACCATTTGCTGACGGTGCGCGGGGCCACCTTACAAATTTTGGCGACCTGACCAGTTGTAAAAACCTTCATTGCAGGCTCTACGATAAACTTACGCT